>DASSPC010000349.1:0-2712 GCA_035699865.1 Oryzihumus sp.
GAGCTGGCGTGGGTGCTCTCGTGCATGACCGGCTTCGGCGAGGCCAGCCGGATGACGCAGTTCAAGGACAAGTCCGGCAAGCACGGCGCCGAGGGCACGACGGTGGGGCTGTTCACCTACCCGGTGCTCATGGCCGCCGACATCCTGCTCTACGCCGCCGACCAGGTGCCGGTCGGTGAGGACCAGCGCCAGCACCTGGAGCTGACCCGCGACCTGGCCCAGCGGTTCAACCGCCGCTACGGCCAGACGTTCACCGTGCCCGAGCCGCACATCGTCAAGGCGACGGCCAAGATCCAGGACCTGCAGGACCCCACGTCCAAGATGAGCAAGTCCTCGGCCAGCCAGGCCGGGGTCATCGACATGCTCGAGGACCCCAAGGTCATCGCCAAGCGGATCCGCTCCGCCGTGACCGACACCGGCCGCGAGGTGCGCTTCGACGAGGAGGCCAAGCCGGGCGTCTCCAACCTGCTGCGCATCCACTCGGCCCTGTCCGGCCGCAGCATCATCGAGCTCGAGGCCGACTTCGAGGGCAAGGGCTACGGCGACCTCAAGAAGGAGGTCGCCGACGTCGTGGTCGACGTGGCCGCACCCTTCCGCGAGCGGACCCTCGAGATCCTGTCCGACCCGGCCGAGCTGGACCGGATCCTCGCCGAGGGCGCCGAGCGGGCCCGCGACGTCGCCCATGCCACCTTGGCCACGGTCTACGACCGCGTCGGTTTCCTGCCCACCAAGCGCTGAGGGAGGACGCTCCCGTGCCGACGATCGGCGTCTCCATCGCCATCCCCGCCCCCTACGGCGAGGAGCTGCAGCGGCTGCGGGCGTCCTTCGGGGACCCGATGGCGGACTCGATCCCCACGCACGTGACGCTGCTGCCGCCGACCGAGGTCGACGGGGACGACCTGGACGCGATCGAGGACCACCTGGCGAAGGTGGCCGTGGCCCGTGACCCGTTCACGATGATGCTGCGCGGCACCGGCACCTTCCGGCCGGTCTCGCCGGTCGTGTTCGTGCAGGTGGCCGAGGGCATCGCCGAGTGCGAGCAGCTCGAGCGCTCCGTGCGCAGCGGCCCGCTGCACCGGGAGCTGCAGTTCAACTACCACCCGCACGTCACCGTGGCCCACCACATCGACGAGGCGAGCATGGACCGCGCGTTCGCCGACCTCGCCGACTACCGCTGCACCTTCACCGTGGACGCCTTCCACCTCTACGAGCACGGGGAGGACCTCGTGTGGCGGCCCGTGCGCACCTTCGGATTTGATGGGCAGGTGGAGCACGTCGACGACGGGGGTATGCCGTGAAGCAGCTGCTGGTGCGGGCCAAGGCCACCCGCGCATGGAAGGCATGGAAGCGCTACGGCGACTGTCGCGGCAACGTGCTCGCCGGCGGGGTGGGCTACTTCGCGTTCCTGTCGGTCTTCCCGGCGATCGCGTTGGCGTTCACCTTCTTCGGGGCGGTCCTCCGGGGCCGGCCTGACCTGCTCGCTCACGTCACCTCGACCCTGGGCACCATGCTGCCGGGGTTCATCCAGGACGCCCAGCACCCCGACGCGCCCATCCCGGTCAAGCCGCCCGGCACGGGCGCCCTCACCGTCACCGGCATCATCGCCTTCGTCAGCCTCGTCCTGGCCGGTCTGGGCTGGCTCGGTGGGATGCGGGAGGGCATCCGCGCCATCTTCGGCGCGAGCGGGTCCGTGGGGAACGCCGTGACCAGCAAGCTGCGCGACCTCGGTGTCCTCGCCACCCTCGGCCTGGGCGTCTTCCTCTCGGCGGTGCTCACTGCGGTCGTCGGCGCGGCCGCCGGCTGGGTCGCCGCGCACATCGGCCTCGGGAACGCCGGCTGGGTCGTCACCACGGCAGGGCTGGCGGTCAGCGCGGTCATCGACTCGCTGCTGATGCTCGTGCTCTTCCGCGTCCTGGCCGACATCGACGTGGACTGGCGCAAGCTGCGCGACGGCGCGATCTTCGGCGGCGTCGGCTTCACCCTCATGAAGTACTTCGGCGCGTTCCTCATCGCCCGCACCACCCAGAACCCGCTCTACGCCTCGATCGCCCTCGTCTTCGGCCTGCTGGTCTGGCTCAACCTCATCGCCCGGCTGATCCTCATCGCGGCCGCGTGGGCGGCCAACGACGTGGGCCCGCTGGAGCCGGCCGCCGCGCCCGTCGGGCCGCAGACCGGCCCGCCGCCGCGCGACGCCACCCTGCCGACCTTCGGCACCCGCGCGGCCGACCGCACGACGCTGGCGGCAGGGGCGGTGCTGGGCCTGACCGGCGCGATCGCCGTGCGCGCCGTCGGGCGGGGGCTGCGCGGCGTGGTCGACCTCGTCCGCTCCTGACCCCCACTTTGCTCACCGTGGGCGGGTTTGCCCACCTGAGGCCGCTTCCCGGCCCGGTTCTGGGGGCCGGATGCGGTCTGGGCTGAGCAAACCGGCGGTAAAGCGGGCTGGACAGGAGTGACGGCCCGGAGGGCAGGGGGTCCGACCGGGCCGTCACCGTCCTGGGGCCGAGCCGTCGTGCATCGGCCGGTGTCGACGTGTCTCGAGTCTGCCGAACCACGGCGGCGCACCGCCTCCGACAAAAGGACGAGATCCCCGGCGGCCGGGGTGATCCGCTCTCACCCCAACGGTGCAGGAGACCCCTTCAGCGTCGAGTCCGCCGGATCGCGCGGCTGGCCAGGGCACCCACCAGGGCGACGGCTCCGAGCAGGCCGACCCCG
>DASSPC010000350.1:0-2799 GCA_035699865.1 Oryzihumus sp.
ACGGCGTGGCTCTGGCCGTCGACGGTGATGCCGTAGATGAGGCCGAGGTCGACGACGTTGATGCCGAGCTCGGGGTCCACGACGTCGCGCAGCGCCTCCTCGACGTCGGCGACGTTGGCCGGTGTGCTGGTGGTCGTGTCGGTCATGACGGCTCCCTTGCTGAGCTCGTGGTGTGCTCCGGCGCCGTGGACGCCGCAGCCGAGATGTCGATGCCTGCCTGTGCCAACGCATCGGTGAACGCGGTCCATCCCAGCAGCGCACACTTCACACGGGCAGGGTATTTCGCTACGCCGGCGAAGGCCACGCCGTCGCCGATCCGCTCCTCGTCACCGGGGTCGCTGCCCTTGCTGGTCAGCATCGCCCGCATGGACGCGAACGTCGCCAGGGCCTCCCCGACCGGGCGGCCGATGACCTCGTCGGTGAGCACCGAGGTGGAGGCGGTGGAGATGGAGCAGCCGAGCGCGTCGTAGGACACGTCGCGCACGACGGCGTCCTCGCCCGCGCCCTCGACGTGGACCCGCAGGGTCACCTCGTCGCCGCAGGTGGGGTTGATGTGGTGGACCTGAGCGCCGAACGGCTCGCGCAGGCCCGCGTGGTGCGGGCGCTTGGAGTGCTCGAGGATGATCTCCTGGTAGAGGTCCATCAGGCCTCCAGCCCGAAGACGGCCGGCACGCGGTCGAGCGCTGCGAGCAGCGCGTCGACCTCCTCCGGGGTGTTGTATGCCGCGAAGCTCGCCCGGGCGGACGCGGTCACGCGGAACCGGCGGTGCAGCGGCCACGCGCAGTGGTGCCCGACCCGCACGGCCACCCCGGCGTCGTCGAGCACCTGCCCGACGTCGTGGGCGTGGACGCCGTCGACCTCGAAGGCGACCGCCCCGGAGCGGTCGGTGCCGTCGGCCGGGCCGAGGACCCGCACCCACGGGCGCTGGGCCAGGCCGGCGAGCAGCGCTTCGGTGAGCGCGTGCTCGTGCGCGGCGACCCGGTCCATGCCGAGCTTGCTGAGGTAGTCGCAGGCCGCGGCGAGCCCGACGGCCTGGGCGGCCATGGGCACGCCGGCCTCGAAGCGCTGCGGCGGCGCGGCGTAGGTCGAGCCCTCCATCCGGACCAGCTCGATCATCGAGCCGCCGGTGATGAACGGCGGCATCGCGGCCAGCAGCTCGGAGCGGCCCCACAGCACGCCGATGCCCATCGGGCCGAGCATCTTGTGGCCGCTGAAGGCGACGAAGTCGACGCCGAGGTCGGCCACGTCCACCTGCAGGTGCGGCACCGACTGGCAGGCGTCGAGCACCGTGAGCGCCCCGACGGCCCGGGCCCGCGCGACCAGGGTCGCCACCGGGTTGACCGTGCCGAGCACGTTGGAGACGTGGGTGAACGCCAGCACCTTGGTGCGCTCGGTGACGACCGTGTCGAGGTCGGCCAGGTCGAGGCGGCCCTCGTCGGTGACGCCGAGCCAGCGCAGCGTGGCACCGGTGCGGCGGGCCAGCTCCTGCCACGGCACGAGGTTGGCGTGGTGCTCCATCTCGGTGACGACGATCTCGTCGCCGGGGCCGAGGGCGAACCGCGCCGCGACGGCCGGGTCGGCACCGTCCATGGCGCCGGGGGCCGCGGCGTTGCTGAACGCGTAGGCCACCAGGTTGATCGCCTCCGTGGCGTTCTTGGTGAACACCACGTCCTGCGGCCGGGCGCCGATGAACGAGGCGACCGTCTCGCGGGCCGACTCGAAGGCGTCGGTGGCCTCCTCGGCGAGCTGGTGGGCGCCGCGGTGCACCGCCGAGTTGTGCTGCTCGTAGAACGAGCGCTCGGCGTCGAGCACGGCGGCCGGCTTGTGCGACGTCGCCCCGGAGTCCAGGTAGACCAGCGTCCGCCCGTCACGCACCTGGCGCGACAGGATCGCGAAGTCGGCGCGGATCGCGGCGAGCTCCTCGCTGGTGAACCCCTCCGGGGTGACGTCGGTCATCGTGGTCAGCCTCAGGCCTTGACGCCCAGGAACCGGTCGTAGCCCTCGTCCTCGAGGCGGTCGGCCAGCTCGGGGCCACCCTCCTCGACGATCTTGCCGTCGACGAAGACGTGCACGAAGTCGGGCTTGATGTAGCGCAGGATCCGCGTGTAGTGCGTGATCAGCAGGACGCCCACGTCGCCGGTGGAGCGGACGCGGTTGACGCCCTCGGAGACGATCTTCAGCGCGTCGACGTCGAGGCCGGAGTCGGTCTCGTCGAGGATCGCGAACCTGGGCTTGAGCAGCTCCATCTGCAGGATCTCGTGGCGCTTCTTCTCCCCACCGGAGAAGCCCTCGTTGACGTTGCGCTCGGCGAACGCCGGGTCCATGCGCAGGTCGGACATGGCGTTCTTGACGTCCTTGACCCAGTGGCGCAGCGCCGGGGCCTGGCCGTCGATGGCCGTCTTGGCGGTGCGCAGGAAGTTGGACACGGTCACGCCGGGGACCTCGACGGGGTACTGCATGGCGAGGAACAGGCCGGCGCGGGCGCGCTCGTCGACGCTCATGGCGAGGACGTCCTCACCGTCGAGCGTCACCGTGCCGCCGGTGATGGTGTACTTCGGGTGGCCGGCGATGGAGTAGGCCAGCGTCGACTTGCCCGAGCCGTTGGGACCCATGATCGCGTGCGTCTCGCCCGACTTCACGGTCAGCGTGACGCCGCGGAGGATCTCCTTGACGCCGTTCTCGGTGTCGACCGTGACCTGCAGGTCCTTGATCTCCAGGGTTGCCATGGGTTCTCAGTTCTCCTTCGTCACGGAGACGAACACGTCGCCGCCGTCGATCTTCACGGGGTAGACAGCAATG
>DASSPC010000351.1:0-5357 GCA_035699865.1 Oryzihumus sp.
CTGGCCTCGGTGCAGAAGTCCGGGATGTATGCCGACACCAAGGGCTACGTCGCGGCTGTCCTCGCGCACAAGGCTCGCATGTAGCCAGGGTGCTGCGGGCCGCGCGGGCCGTGGTCGAGTGCCCGACGGCCGAGCCTGCGCGGCATCCCCGCCGCCTCCACCTAGACTCTCCGCGTGACAACGTCTGTGCCCGAGTCCATCGTCGGTCGCGTCCTCGACGGGCGTTACCGCGTGCTCTCGCACATCGCCGACGGCGGGATGGCCTCGGTCTACGTCGCCCTCGACCAGCGCCTCGACCGCGAGGTGGCACTGAAGGTCATGCGCCCGGGCCTGGCCTCCGACGAGACCTTCGTGAGCCGGTTCCGCCGCGAGGCGCGCTCGGCCGCGCGGCTCTCCCACCCCCATGTCGTGGCCGTCTACGACCAGGGCGAGGACGGCTCCGAGGTGTTCCTCGCGATGGAGCTGGTCAACGGCCACACCCTGCGCCAGGTGATGAAGAGCGAGGGCCCGCTCACGCCGCGCGCCGCGCTCGACATCCTCGACCCCGTCCTGCAGGCCCTCGCCGCGGCCCACGCTGCCGGGCTGATCCACCGCGACGTCAAGCCCGAGAACGTCATCCTGCGCGAGGACGGCATGGTCAAGGTCGCCGACTTCGGCCTCGCCAGGGCGGTGAGCGCGCACACCTCGACCTCCCAGACCGGCTCGCTGCTCGGCACCGTCGCCTACCTGTCCCCCGAGCAGGTCGAGCGGGGCATCGCCGACGCGCGCAGCGACGTCTACGCCGCCGGGCTGCTGCTGTTCGAGATGCTGACCGGCACCAAGGCCTACACCGGCGAGACGCCGATCCACGTCGCCTACCAGCACGTGCACAGCCAGGTGCCCGCCCCGTCCAGCCGGATGCCCTCGGTCCCGCCGGCGCTCGACGCGCTCGTCGCGCGGTCCACGGCCCGGGACCCCGACGAGCGGCCCCGTGACGCCGGGGAGTTCCTCGCCGAGCTGCGCCGGGCGCGGGCCGGGCTCGGCCAGGCCGAGCTCGACCGCCGGCCCGCCGGTGGCGGCGTGGTCGACGACACCAACCACTCCACCGCCGCGCTGTCGCGGACGCAGGTCGTCCCGGTCGGGGCGCCCGGTGCGGCTGTCGCGACCACCGCCCGGCGCCCCGAACGGCGCCGCACGCTCCCCCTGCCCTGGGTCCTCGGCGGCCTCGCCGTGCTCGTCGCGGCGCTTCTCGGCTGGCTCTTCCTCGCCGGCCCCCTCGCCAGCACCACGGTCCCCCGGGTCGTGGGCACCACGCAGCAGTCGGCGATGGCGCAGCTGACCCGGGCCCACCTGCAGACCCGCATCACCCGCGCCTTCGACGAGGCGGTCAAGCCGGGCTACGTCATGGCCAGCAACCCCCGCCCGGGAGCGGACGTGCGCCGCGGCAGCGTGGTGACCCTGACCGTCTCGCAGGGGCCGGAGCGCTACAGCGTGCCGTCCCTGGTCGGGCACAGCCAGGCCGAAGCGACCACGACGCTGCGGAACGACCACCTCTCCGTCGGCTCGGTGCGCCAGGCGTACGACGAGAAGATCCCGGCCGGCCAGGTGGTCAGCAGCTCCCCGCCCGCCGGCACCCGGCTCAAGCGCAACGCCCCGGTCGACCTCGTCGTGAGCAAGGGCCGCCAGCCGATCACGGTGCAGGACTTCACCGGCAAGCCTGCTGACCAGGCCGTCTCCGCACTGACCGGCGCCGGCCTGCAGGTCGATGCGACCCAGCAGCAGTTCAGCGACTCCGTGCCCAAGGGCTCGGTCATCTCGCAGAACCCGCCCGGCGGCACGCTCTACAAGGGCGACAAGGTCACCCTCGTCGTGTCCAAGGGCCCCCAGCTGGTCCCCGTCCCCGACGTCGTCGGCAAGCAGCAGGACCAGGCGGTCCAGCAGCTCAAGGCTGCCGGGTTCAACGTCAGCGTGCAGCAGGTCATGGGCGGGTTCTTCGGGATCGTGCGGCAGCAGTCACCCGCCGGCGGGTCCCAGGCCCCCAAGGGCAGCACCATCACCCTCATCGTGGTCTGAGACCCTTGGGCGTGCCGAACGCCCGCGCCCGCCAGCTCGCGACCCTGCTGCTCGTCAGCGTCACCGCCGTCTGGGGCTCGACGTTCTTCCTGATCCGTGACGTGGTCCGCCAGCTGTCCCCGGCGGACTTCCTCGCGGTGCGGTTCACCATCGCCGCCGTCGTCATCACCGCGGTGTTCTGGCGGCAGGTGCGCCGCCTGGACCGGCGCGAGCTGACGGTGGGCGCGGGACTCGGCGTGCTCTACGGCGTCGCGCAGGTCCTGCAGACGGTCGGCCTGGCCCACACCGACGCCTCCCGCTCGGGGTTCATCACCGGCACCTACGTCGTGCTGACCCCGGTCTTCGGCGCGGTGCTCCTGCGCGACCGGGTGCCCCGCTCCACCTGGCTGGCCGTGGGCATGGCCACCGCCGGGCTGGCGGCGCTGTCCCTGCGAGGCGTCGGGTTCGGCTACGGCGAGCTGCTCACCCTGGCCTCCGCGGCGGTCTACGCCCTGCACATCATCGGCCTGGGGCGCTACTCCTCCAGCCGCAGCGCCAGCGGCCTCGCCGCGGTGCAGATGGTCGTCATCGCCCTCGTGTGCCTGGTGTGCGCCGCCCCGGGCGGGGTCGAGATGCCCTCGGGGAGGGGCCCCTGGCTGTCGGTGCTCTACATGGCCCTGGTCGCCGGTGCCGTGGCCATGTGGGCGCAGACGTGGGCCCAGAGCCACCTGCCGGCCACCCGGGCCGCCATCGTCATGACCCTCGAGCCGGTGTTCGCCGCGGCGTTCGCGGTCACCCTCGGCAGCGAGAGCCTCACCCCGCCGATGCTGCTCGGCGGCGCGCTCGTCGTCGGCGCGATGTACGTCGTGGAGCTGGTGGGCCGTCAGGACACCGGCGCCACGGCAGCGCAGGAGCCCCCGGCGGAAGCCCTGCACCACGAGGTCAGCTGAGCGCGCCGCGCGGGACCTGCTGCCCGCAGCGCCGCTCAGGCCCATGGGCGGTGAGGTTCACGGCATACCGGGGCACCGTGTCGGGAGGGAGGCGCTACTCCTGGTAGGCGTAACGCTCCTCGCGCCACACGTCCCCGGTGAAGTGGTAGCCGCGCTGCTCCCAGAAGCCGCGCTCGGGGTGGTGCTGGTAGTCGATGGCGAGGACCCACTTGGGCCCCTTCCAGCCGTACAGGTGCGGCAGGACGAGCCGGCACGGCCAGCCGTGCTCCGGGGTCAGTGGCTCGCCGTCGAGGTGCGTCGCGAGGATCGCGCGCGCGGAGGCCAGGTCCTCCATCCGCACGTTGGAGCTGTAGCCGTAGGCCGCCGAGACGAGCGCGTGCTCGACGTCGTCCTCCGGCGGGGCCAGGTCCAGGATCGTGCGCACGGCGACGCCGGACCACAGCAGGTCCTGGGTGGTGTAGTGCGAGACGCAGTGGTGGTCGGCCCGGACGTCGACCTTGGGCAGGTCGTCGAACTCCGCCCACGTCAGCGCCGTGCTGCCCCCCTTGGCGTCCCCACCGATGCGCAAGGACCAGCTGGCCAGGTCCATCCTGGGCACGCGGCCGTAGTGGACCGGCCGCAGGCTCTCCGTCCGGCGCTGGCCGGGCGGGAGCGGCCGCGGCTCGGCCAGCCCCCATGAGCTCACGATCGATGCGCCGCCTCGGCAAGCAGGTCCTTGACCACCTCGGCAGCGTAGGCGGTGTCGGCCTCGTCGACGTCCAGGTGCCACACCAGGCGCACCGCACGGGCGTTGGTGGCGTAGATCCGCAGCCCCCGGTCTTCGGCGGCAGCGACGAAGTCGGCGGCCGACCAGCCCGCCGCACCGACGTCCAGGATGAGGATGTTGGTCTCGACCGTGGCCGGGTCGACCACGCCGGGGTTCACGTCGGCCACGGCCTTGGCCACCTGCTGTGCCCGCGCGTGGTCCTGCGCGAGCCGCTCGACGTGGTGGTCGAGGGCCCAGTGCCCGGCTGCGGCGAGGATGCCGGCCTGCCGCATGCCGCCGCCGTAGCGCTTGCGCCACACCCGCGCCTCGTCCATGTGGGCACGGGAGCCGACGAGCACCGAGCCGACCGGCGCACCCAGGCCCTTGCTCAGGCACACCGAGACGGTGTCGGCCAGCTGTCCGTACGCCGCGAGGCTGGTGCCCGTGGCGACGTGCGCGTTCCAGAGCCGGGCGCCGTCGATGTGCAGGGCCACGCCCTCGGGCCGGGTCGACTCGCGCAGGGCGGCGATGCGCCCGAGCGGCTGGACGGTGCCGCCGCCGAAGTTGTGGGTGTTCTCCACGACGACCAGGCGGGTCGACACCTGGTAGGCCCCGGCCGCGGGCTGCATCATCGCCAGCGGCTGGGCCGGGTCGAGCAGGCCCCGCTCGGCGACCCAGGAGCGCGAGGAGATGCCGGAGAACACCGCGGCGGCTCCCATCTCGGCGCGCAGCACGTGGGCCAGGGAGTCGGCGATGACCTCCTCCCCCGCCTTGACGTGCAGGCGCAGCCCGAGCTGGTTGGCCAGCGACCCGGACGGCGTGAACAGCCCCGCCTCGTGGCCGAGCATCCCCGCGACCCGCTCCTCCAGGGAGGCGACGGTGGGGTCCTCGCCGTAGACGTCGTCGCCGACCTCGGCGCCGGCCATGGCCTGGCGCATCGCCGCGGTGGGTCGCGTCAGGGTGTCCGAGCGCAGGTCGACCAGGCGCGTCGCCCCGCTCACCGCTGGCTCAGCATCTCGGCGACGAGGAACGCCAGCTCCAGGCTCTGCTGGTGGTTCAGGCGCGGGTCGCACACGGTCTCGTAGCGCTTCTCGAGGTCGGCGTCGAGGATCTCCTCCGCGCCGCCGAGGCACTCGGTCACGTCGTTGCCGGTGAGCTCGATGTGGATGCCGCCGGGCACGGTGCCCAGCCCCTGGTGCACCTCGAAGAAGCCGCGCACCTCCTCGACGACGTCGTCGAAGCGACGCGTCTTGTAGCCGGTGGAGGACTCGAAGGTGTTGCCGTGCATCGGGTCGCAGATCCACGTGGGCACCGCGCCGGAGGCGGTGACCTTCTCCACGATCGCGGGCAGCGCGTCACGGACCGTGCCGGCGCCCATGCGGGTGATGAAGGTCAGGCGGCCCGGCTCGCGCTCCGGGTCGACCTTGTCGATGAGCCGCAGCACGTAGTCCGGGTCGGCCTTGGGGCTGAGCTTGATGCCGATCGGGTTGCGCACGCGGGAGATGAAGTCGATGTGCGCGCCGTCGATGTCCCGCGTCCGCTCCCCGACCCACAGGAAGTGGCCGGAGACGTCGTAGGGCAGCCCGGTGCGCGAGTCGATGCGCGTCAGCGGCCGCTCGTAGTCCAGCAGC
>DASSPC010000352.1:0-2100 GCA_035699865.1 Oryzihumus sp.
TAGTTGTGCAGGGGCGAGCAGGTGAGCTGGTAGACCGCGCTGTCGAGGGCACGCGGGAAGTCGGCGCGCGCGGCATACGCGTGGTGGACGTCGCCGGAGAGCACGCAGATGGTGGCCGGCGCGCGACCGCTGGGTGAGGTCTCGCCGCGGCCGACGCGGGCGAACAGGTCGGAGAGCCAGTCGAAGGACTTGCGGAACGCCGCCCAGTGCTCGAGGTCGGCGTCCCGGCGCGCCTTCTCGCCCCAGCGGGCCAGCCGCCGGCCCTGCACCCCGCTGGCGAGGCGCTCGTCCCAGGACTCCACGTCGTGCAGGGCGCGCGGCAGCAGCCAGGGCAGGGACGTGCCCACCAGCAGGTGGTCGTAGTCGCCCTGCACCTGTTCGACCACCCAGTCGAACTCGGGCTCGGAGAGCATGGAGCGGGCCTCGCCGTCGAGCATGCGCCCGCACCGGGAGTCCAGCACCAGCAGGCGGACCGGTCCGAGGTCGCGCCGGAACGACCACTGCGCGCCCTTGTGGCCGTCGGCCTCCTTGTCGGCGGCCGTGGCGAACTCGCGCAGCAGCTCCTCGGCGTCACCCT
Organism: Oryzihumus sp.; assembly: GCA_035699865.1. Lineage (GTDB taxonomy): Bacteria > Actinomycetota > Actinomycetes > Actinomycetales > Dermatophilaceae > Oryzihumus. Next base: position 578 of record DASSPC010000352.1, read on the forward strand.
CGTGGGCCCGCACCTTCTGGTAGAGCGTCTCCTGCTCCAGTCCCTGCGGCGAGAGGTTGCCCAGGTGCTGGTAGACCCAGTACGACGACAGGCCCCCGATGATGCGCTCCTGCCACCAGTCGGTGGCCTGCATCTCGCGGCGCCAGGACCCGGAGGTGTTCCAGTCGTCGCGTACGTCGTGGTCGTCGAAGATCATCGAGCTGGGGATGGTCGAGAGCAGCCAGCGCACCTGCGGGTCCGACCACGACTCGTGGTAGAGCCACGTGTACTCCTCGAAGTCCCTGACCTCCAGCCCCGGGGCCTGGTCGGGGTCGCGGCGCTCGCGGATGCGTTGCTGCGTCGCCTCCGAGGTCTCGTCGGCGTAGACCTGGTCGCCGACCAGCAGCAGGGCGTCCGGCCAGCCGTCGACCGGCAGCCGCATCACCCGGCGGGCGTAGGCGTCCAGCGCGTCGGGGGCGAAGTGGCTGTCGTCGGCGACCGCCTCCGGCGTGGCGTAGCGGCAGGAGCCGAACGCCAGCGTCACCGGGCGGCCCGGGGACAGCGTCCGGATGCGTGAGGGCGGGTATGCCGTGTCCGCCGGTGGCCAGACCACCTCACCGTCGAGGGACACCTGGTAGTCGGTGACCGAGCCGGGTGCCAGGCCCTGCACCGTGACCAGGGCGTAGTGGTGCCCGGCGACGGTCCAGGTGCGTTCGGTGTGGCCGAGGACCTCGACGGCGCATGGCGCGTCGGTCTCGACCCAGATGGTCGCGTCCTCCTCGCCGACGTGTCGCAGCAGCGGGCCCAGCAGCAGTCGGCTCATGGCGTAGGTCTACCACCCTGCGGCGGGTCCCGGCCGTTCCTGCGCCTCGCGGGTCGGCCTACACCCGCGTCGGCCGGGTGTCATCACCCCCGGGGCTCCTGCATCCGGGCGAGCCGGTGCTGGTGCGGTGGGCCGACGCGCGAGAGGCCCCCGGGTCGCACGGTCGAGGGAAGCGGCCTGCCCCCGGGGTCGCCCGTCCTTCACGAGGCACCCATGGCTGGATCCCCACACCCCCTGCGCGCCCCCGCGGTCCTCGCCGCGGCGGCCCTGCTCCTGGCGACCGGCACGATGGCCCTGGCGGCGCGCGTCCCGCAGACCAGGTCCACGACGCTCGAGGCCGCGCCACCCACGACAGCGGCCACGGCATCGGCGACCGCGGCAGAGTCGACGGGTGCCCCCACGGCGACCGTGCCCCCGGCACCCACCCGCGCCACCCCGTCGCCGGTCCGGCGGCCTGCTCCCGCACGGACCACTGCCCGGCCGAGCCCGCCGCCCCCGCCGAAACCCAGGCCCAGGCCGAAGCCGACGCTGCGGACCTCCACCGCGCCGGCGCCGGCCGCCGTGGCGGGGGTGCCGATGGCACTGCGATACGCGGTCGGGCGGATCCCGGCCTACCGCCCCGGCGTGGTGTCCGACTGGGTCTGGAGTGACCGCTACGGCCACTACGGCGCCACGAACCTGGCCACCCGTGAGGTGACGATCTCCCCGCGCGTGCCCAGCA
>DASSPC010000353.1:0-2554 GCA_035699865.1 Oryzihumus sp.
GCTGACGCCCTCGGGGACGACGACGAACTTGTCGATGATCGCTCTGCGGATGGTGGCGTTGCGGTGGACCTCGACCCCGTCGAGCAGGACGCTGTCGGTGATCGTGGCGTAGCTGTGGACGTGGACCTGGGGGGACAGGACGGAGTTGACGACCTTGGCGCCGGAGACGACGACGCCGGGAGAGACCGCGGACTGCACGGCCTCGCCGACGCGGCCCTTGGAGCCGTGGACGAACTTCGCCGGCGGGAACGGGCCGTAGTCGGTGTAGATCGGCCACTCGTAGTTGTAGAGGTTGAACACCGGGTGGATCGAGACGAGGTCCATGTGCGCCTCGTAGTAGGAGTCGATCGTCCCGACGTCGCGCCAGTAGCCGTGGTCGCGCGGGGTGGAGCCCGGCATCGGGTTGTCCTTGAAGTCGTAGACCCAGGCCGAGCCCAGGTTGACGAAGTCCGGCACGATGTCGCCGCCCATGTCGCGCTTGCTGCCCTCACGTTCGGCGTCGCGGGTCACCGCGTCGACGAGGACGTCGGCGTCGAAGACGTAGTTGCCCATCGAGGCCAGCACCTCCTCGGGGGAGTCGGGCAGGCCCTCGGCGTCGGTCGGCTTCTCGCGGAAGGCCTTGATCCGGCGCGGGTCCGTGCCGTCGACCTCGATCACGCCGAACTGGTCGGCCAGGGCGATCGGCTGGCGGATCGCGGCGACCGTGACCCCGGCGCCGGTCTCGAGGTGCTGCTCGACCATGTGGCTGAAGTCCATGCGGTAGACGTGGTCGGCGCCCACCACGACGACGATGTCGGGCTGCTCGTCGTGGATGAGGTTGAGGCTCTGGTAGATCGCGTCGGCGCTGCCGAGGAACCACTGCTTGCCCATGCGCTGCTGGGCCGGCACCGGCGTGATGTAGTTGCCGAGCAGGTTGGACATGCGCCACGTCTTGGTGATGTGCCGGTCGAGGCTGTGCGACTTGTACTGCGTCAGCACGACGATCTTGAGGTAGCCGCTGTTGACGACGTTCGACAGCGCGAAGTCGATCAGGCGGTAGATGCCGCCGAACGGCACGGCGGGCTTGGCGCGGTCGGCCGTGAGCGGCATCAGCCGCTTGCCCTCCCCGCCAGCCAGGACGATCGCAAGGACCTTGGGCTGACCCGACCGCTTCGCCATGGGCCGACCATACGGCCGCGGGGCCCTCGCGGCGACCCCGTCCCGGGACTACGTTGTCAGCGTGCGAGTCGACATCCTCAGCAAGGAGTACCCGCCGCAGATCTACGGGGGCGCCGGGGTCCACGTGTCCGAGCTCGTGCGCGCGCTGCGCTCGCGGGGGGACATCGACGTCAACGTGCGCTGCTTCGGCCCGCCGCGGGACGAGCAGGGCACCTTCGGCTACGCCGACCTACCCGAGCTCGGCGGCGCCAACCCGGCGATCCGTACGCTCGGCGTCGACCTGGCCATGGCCAGCGACTGCGTCGGCGCCGACCTGGTCCACTCGCACACGTGGTACGCCAACATGGGCGGCCACCTCGCCTCGCTGCTGGCCGGGGTGCCGCACGTCGTCACGGCGCACAGCCTGGAACCGCTGCGGCCGTGGAAGGCCGAGCAGCTCGGCGGCGGGTATGCCGTGTCCTCCTTCGCCGAGCGGGTCGCCTACGAGTCGGCCGCCGCGGTGGTCGCGGTCAGCGCGCGCATGCGGGCGGACGTCCTCAAGAGCTACCCGTCGGTCGACCCGGCCCGGGTGCACGTGGTGCACAACGGCATCGACTCCGAGCTGTGGAAGCCGGACACCACCGACCTCGCCCGCGACGTCGTGCGCAAGCACGGGGTGGACCCCGACAAGCAGTCCGTGCTCTTCGTCGGGCGGATCACCCGGCAGAAGGGGCTGCCCTACCTCATGCGCGCGTGCGCGTCGCTGCCCCCGGACGTGCAGGTGGTGCTCTGCGCCGGGGCCCCGGACACCCCGGAGATCCAGCACGAGGTGGAGGACCTGCTCGAGGCCCTGCGGCGCACCCGCACCGGCGTGGTGATGATCGCCGAGATGCTGCCGCGCAGCGAGGTCGTGGCCCTGCTCACCGCGGCGACGGTGTTCGCCTGCCCGTCGGTCTACGAGCCGCTCGGGATCGTCAACCTCGAGGCGATGGCCTGCGAGACCGCCGTGGTGGCCACCGCCACCGGCGGCATCCCCGAGGTGGTCGTGGACGGGGAGACCGGCTGGCTGGTGCCGATCGAGCAGGTCGACGACGGCAGCGGCGTCCCCGTCGACCCGGACCGCTTCGTCGCCGACCTGGCGGCTGCGCTCACCGACGCCGTGTCGGACCCCGCGCGGGCGGCGGAGTTCGGCCGGGCCGGCCGGGCGCGCGCCGTCGAGCACTTCTCCTGGTCCTCGATCGGCGACCAGACCCTGGCCGTCTACCAGTCCGTCCTGGCCTGACCCCCGCGCTGCACCGCCGGCCACGTCCCGATCACGGTGGCGATGGTCGCAAAAGTGCTGTGGTCACAACGGTTTCGCCGTCACCCTTGCCGTCACGCAGGGGCGCAGCACCAGACCGATGGCGGGTCAGAGGTC
>DASSPC010000354.1:0-5526 GCA_035699865.1 Oryzihumus sp.
GGCATGGTCAGGGCCAAGAGCGTCCTGAACATGATGATGATGAGCTTCGGGGCCATGGCGTCGGTCGGCGTCGTCTGGGTCCTCTGGGGCTACAGCGAGGCGTTCGGCAACTCGTGGAACGGCCTCATCGGCAACCCCTTCCAGCACTTCGGGCTGAGCAACCTGCTCAGCAAGGACTCGATCTTCGGCTACGTCGCTGCGTCCAACGGGGCCCCGGCCCACGGCGGCATCCCGGCGCTGGCCTTCGTGGCCTTCCAGGCCGTCTTCGCGATCATCACCGTGGCGCTGATCAGCGGCGCCATCGCGGACCGCACCAAGTTCTCCACGTGGATGGTCTTCACCGTGGTCTGGGCCACGGTCGTCTACTTCCCGGTCGCGCACTGGGTCTTCGCCTTCGACGGCTACGCGGCCGACAAGGGCGGCTGGATCGCCAACCAGCTCAAGGCGATCGACTTCGCCGGCGGCACCGCGGTCCACATCAACGCCGGCGCAGCCGGCCTGGCCCTGGCGCTGGTGATCGGCAAGCGGGTCGGCTTCCGCAAGGAGCCGATGCGCCCGCACAACCTCACCCTGGTGATGCTCGGCGCCGGCCTGCTGTGGTTCGGCTGGTTCGGCTTCAACGCCGGCTCGGCCCTCGGCGCCAACAACACCGCCGCCGTGACCTGGGTCAACACCATGGTCGCCACCGCCGCTGCCGCGATCGGCTGGCTCGCCACCGAGCGCTTCCGCGACGGGCACGCCACGTCCCTGGGCGCCGCCTCCGGCATCGTCGCCGGCCTGGTCGCCATCACCCCGTCCTGTTCCTCGGTCACCCCGGTCGGCGCCATCGCGATCGGCGTCATCGCCGGCGTCGTCTGCGCCCTGGCCGTGGGCCTGAAGTTCCGCTTCGGCTTCGACGACAGCCTCGACGTCGTGGGCGTCCACCTCGTCGGCGGCATCGTCGGCACCCTGGCGATCGGCTTCTTCGCCTCCTCCTCGGCCCCCGCCGGGGTCGACGGCCTCTTCTACGGGGGCGGCGTCGACCAGCTGTGGCGCCAGGCCGTCGGCGCGTTTGCCGTCCTCGCCTTCTCCTTCGTGCTGACCTACGCCATCGGCACGGTCCTGGCGAAGGTGCTCGGCTTCCGGGTCGAGCGCGACGCCGAGGTGGCGGGTATCGACCTCGACCAGCACGCTGAGACGTCGTACGACCTCGGCACCCTCAGCGGCGGCTCCCGCTTCGGCGGCTCGCCGCCGCCCGCGGGCACCCCGGCCGCCACGCCCCAGCCCGCCACGACCACGCAGGGAGCACCGGTATGAAGCTCGTCACCGCCATCATCAAGCCGCACAAGCTCGAGGAGGTGAAGGAGGCGCTCGAGGCCTTCGGGATCGCCGGTATGACGGTCAGCGAGGCCAGCGGCTACGGCCGCCAGCGCGGCCACAGCGAGGTCTACCGCGGCGCCGAGTACACCGTGGACTTCGTGCCCAAGGTGCGGGTGGAGGTCCTCGTCGACGACGTGGACGCGACCGGTGTCGTCGAGGCCATCCTCAAGTCCGCCCAAACCGGCCGCATCGGCGACGGCAAGATCTGGACCGTTCCCGTCGAGGACGTCGCCCGCGTCCGCACCGGCGAGCGCGGCCCGGACGCGCTGTAGGTCATGGGTCGGGACATGGACCTGACCGCACAGCGGCTCGACCTGGCCGGCACCCGGAGCTTCGGTGCTCCGGGTGCCGGCCGACGCCGCCGCACCGCCCTGGCCGACTTCGCCCGCGAGCAGCTGCAGGGCATCTGGGCCGAGGCGACCACGGCGGGCCGCTTCGAGGGCGTGGCGCTGGCCAGCGTGGGCAGCCTCGCCCGCGGCGACGGCGGCCCGCTCAGCGACTACGACCTGGTGCTGCTGCACTACGGGCGCTCGCTGTCCGAGGGGGAGGTGACCGAGCTGGCCGACCGCGTCTGGTACCCCATCTGGGACGGCGGCGCGAAGCTCGACCACAGCGTGCGCACCGTCAACCAGTGCCGTCAGGTGGCTGCCGCCGACCTGTCCGCGGCGGTGGGCCTGCTCGACCTGACCTGGGTCGCCGGGGACCGCGAGGTCGTCCAGGCGGCCAGCGCCACCCTGGCGCACGACTGGCGGGCCAACGCCCGCCGCCGGCTGCCCGAGCTGGTCGAGTCCCTGGAGACCCGCCATCGGCGCCATGGCGACCTCGCCCACGTCATCGAGCCGGACCTGAAGGAGGCCCGCGGCGGCCTGCGCGACATGACGGTCCTGCGCGCCCTGACCGCCGCCTGGCTGGCGGACCGCCCGCACGGCGCGGTCGACACGGCATACGAGCACCTGCTCGACGTGCGCGACGCGCTGCACGTCGTCACCGGCCGTGGTCGGGACCGACTGACCCGCGAGGAGCACGACGCGGTCGCCGCGCTGCTGGGGGAGCCGGACGCCGACGCGATGCTCACCGGCGTGGCCACCTCCGCGCGGACCATCGCCTTCGCCCTCGAGGCGACGGTACGCCGTGCGGGACAGTCCCAGCGCGCCCGCACCCTGCGTATCGGCCCGCGGCGCCCGCAGCTGAACCCGCTGGGCTACGGCCTGTTCGAGCACGACGGCGAGCTCGTCCTCGGCCCGAGCGTCGACCCGGCCCGCGACCCCCTGCTGGCGCTGCGCGCCGCGGTGCTGGCGGCCCGCAACAACCTGCCCATCTCCCCGGCCACCCTGGCCAACCTCGCCGAGCACGGCGCGCCGCTGTCCGAGCCCTGGTCGGTGCTGGCCCGCTCGCTCTTCGCCGACCTGCTCGCCGCGGGTCCGGGGCTCATCCCGGTGTGGGAGGGACTGGACCTGGCCGGCGTGGTCGAGCGATGGGTCCCCGAGTGGGCCGACGTGCGCAGCCGCCCGCAGCGCAGCCCGGTCCACCGGCACACCGTCGACCGGCACCTGGTCGAGACCGTGGTGCAGTCCAAGGCCCTGCTGCGCGACGTCGAGCGCCCCGACCTGCTGCTGCTGGCCGCGCTGCTGCACGACATCGGCAAGGTGGCCGGGGCGCACGACCACTCGACCGTCGGCGCTCCCGTCGCCGCCCGGGTCGCCGCCCGGATGGGGCTGCCGCAGCAGGAGGTCGACCTGGTCACCCTGCTGGTGCGCGAGCACCTCACCCTGATCGACCTCGCCACGAGGCGCGACCCGCAGGACCCCCAGACCGTCGCCGCGGTCGTCGACGCCGTCGGCGGCGAGCGCGAGGTGCTGGAGCTGCTGCGGGCGCTCACCGAGGCCGACGCCTGTGCCGCAGGCCCGGCCGCCTGGACCGACTGGAGGGCTCAGTTGCTCGACCGCCTGACCGGGGGAGTGCGTGCCGCACTGGGTGACGAGACCGCCCGCCCCGTCCCCGACGAGCTCGAAGGGCCGCTGTCCCCGGAGGTCGTCACCTCCGTGGTGGCCGGCGAGCCGCACGTGGAGGTCACCAGCGTCGGCGGGGTGCACCGGCTCGACGTCTACGACCGGGACCGGCTGGGGCTGTTCGCCGACACCGCGGGCCTGCTCGCCTCGCACGGCCTGGTCGTGCGGACCGCGGTGGTGCGCACCGTGGACGGTATCGCCGCCAACGAGTGGCACGTGGAGTCGCCCGGCGGCGACGCGCCCGACGGGGTCGTCCTGGCGCGCGGGCTGTTCCGCCTGGCCCGCGGGGACCGCGCGCCGCTGATGGCGCTGGATCGCCGCCGGCCGCCGCGCCCGACGGCCAGCGCCCACGCCGGCTCCGGCTCGCCGGGGCAGACGCGGGCGATGGTGGTGCCGCAGGCCTCGCTGGACGCCACCGTGATCGAGGTGCGCGCCCAGGACCGTCCCGGCCTGCTGCACGACGTCGGGCTGGCCCTGGCCAAGGCCGGCCTGAGCGTGCGCAGCGCGCACATCGCCACCTACGCCGGGCAGACGCTGGACACGTTCTACCTGACCGAGTTCGCCGGTCGGGCCCTCCCGCCGGCCCGTGTGGCGCAGGCCGTGTCGGTCCTGATCGACGCGTGCGACGGGACAGGTGCGCAGGGAAGATAACCTTGCCCGGTGTTCACCAGTCTGTCTGACCGCCTGACCGCGACCTTCAAGAACCTCCGCGGCAAGGGCCGCCTGTCCGAGAGCGACGTCAACGCGACGATCCGTGACATCCGGATGGCCCTGCTCGACGCCGACGTGGCGCTGCCCGTCGTCAAGGAGTTCACCCATGCGGTGCGCGAGCGCGCCCTCGGTGCGGAGGTCAGCGGAGCCCTCAACCCGGCGCAGCAGGTCGTCAAGATCGTCAACGACGAGCTCGTCGCGATCCTCGGCGGGCAGACCCGGCGGATCCAGTTCGCCAAGAACCCGCCGACGGTGATCATGCTGGCCGGCCTCCAGGGCTCCGGCAAGACCACGTTCGCCGGCAAGCTGGCCAAGTGGCTCAAGGACCAGGGCCACACCCCGATGCTCGTGGCCGCCGACCTGCAGCGCCCCAACGCGGTCACCCAGCTGCAGGTCGTCGGCGAGCGTGCCGGCGTGCCGGTGTTCGCCCCCGAGCGGGGCAACGTGGCCGGCTACGACGCCGCCGTCGAGTCCGGCGAGGGCACCCGCTCCTTCGGCGACCCGGTCACGGTGTCCCGCCAGGGCATCGACGAGGCCCGCGCGCGCCAGCACGACGTGGTCATCGTCGACACCGCCGGCCGCCTCGCCATCGACGAGGCGCTGATGCAGCAGGCCGCCGACATCCGGGCGGCGATCACCCCCGACGAGGTCCTCTTCGTCATCGACGCGATGATCGGCCAGGCGGCGGTGGAGACCGCCCAGGCGTTCGCCGAGGGGGTCGACTTCACCGGTGTCGTGCTCGGCAAGCTCGACGGTGACGCCCGCGGTGGTGCCGCGCTGTCGGTCGCCAAGGTCACCGGCCGGCCGATCATGTTCGCCTCGGTCGGTGAGCAGACCAAGGACATCGAGGTCTTCCACCCCGACCGGATGGCCTCGCGCATCCTCGACATGGGTGACGTGCTCACCCTGATCGAGCAGGCCGAGAAGGCCTTCGACCAGCGCCAGGCGCAGGAGATGACGCGGAAGTTCCTCGAGGAGGAGGACTTCACCTTCGACGACTTCCTGCAGCAGATGTCCGCGATCAAGAAGATGGGCTCGCTCAAGCAGATGCTCGGCATGATGCCGGGCATGGGCCAGATGCGCGCCCAGCTCGACTCCCTCGACGAGCGCGAGTTCGACCGGGTCGAGGCCATGGTGCGCTCGATGACCCCGTTCGAGCGCACCCACCCCAAGCAGATCAACGGCTCCCGCCGCGCCCGCATCGCCCGCGGCTCGGGCGTCTCGGTGTCCGAGGTCAACCAGCTGCTCGAGCGCTTCACCCAGGCCCAGAAGATGATGCGCAGCCTGCGCCGCGGCGGCGGGGTCCCCGGCATGCCGGGGATGCCGGGCATGCCGGGCATGGGCGGCGGCAAGAAGGCCGCCAAGGGCCAGCAGCGCAAGAAGGGCAAGAGCGGCAACCCGGCCAAGCGCGCCGCGGAGGAGAAGGCGGCGGCCGAGAAGGCCGCCA
>DASSPC010000355.1:0-6838 GCA_035699865.1 Oryzihumus sp.
GACCTGTGCGCCGACGAGCCGGACCTGGCCCGGCCGCTGCCCGGCGCCGACGACTACCTCGCCGCCGAGGTCGTCTACGCCTGCACCCACGAAGGGGCCCGCCACCTCGACGACGTGCTGACCCGGCGCACCCGCATCTCCATCGAGGCCTGGGACCGGGGCGTCTCGTGCGCCGCGACGGTGGCCGCGCTGATGGCCCCGGTGCTCGGCTGGAGTGCCGAGCAGCAGCGCAAGGAGGTCGAGCACTACCTCGCCCGGGTCGAGGCCGAGCGTGCCAGCCAGGAGCAGCCCGACGACGAGACGGCCGACTCCGCCCGGCTCGGCGCCCCGGAGATCGTGCCGCTCAGCTGAGCCGTCCCAGCCCGTGGTTACCGACGGGTAGCCAAGGCGGGGTCGGCGAAATACGCTCTGGGGCATGGCCCCGGAGACCCTCGCCGACCCCGAGACCGACCCCACCGCGACGTATGCCGTGGACCCCGCGCTTGCGCGCCGGCTCACCTCGCTCGTGGTCTGCGCCCCACGCCCGCAGACGGTCCTCACACACACGCCGATGACCGGCGCGCCGCTGGCCGCGCTCCCGATGTCCACCGTCGAGGACGTGGACGTCGCCTTCGCCGGGGCCCGGGCCGCCCAGCGCTCCTGGGAGCGCACCGAGCTGGCCCACCGCTCCCGGGTGCTGCTGCGCTTCCACGACCTGGTGCTCTCCGAGCAGGTCGAGCTGCTGGACCTGATCCAGCTCGAGTCGGGCAAGGCGCGCGCCCACGCCTTCGAGGAGGTCGCCGACACCGCGATCGTGGCGCGGCACTACGCCCGCCGGGCGTTCGGCTACCTGCGGCCGCGCCGCCGCCAGGGGCTGTTCCCCCTGCTCAGCCAGGCCGTCGAGGTGCGCCACCCCAAGGGGGTCGTGGGCATCATCTCGCCGTGGAACTACCCGCTGTCCATGGCGATCACCGACGCCATCCCGGCGCTGCTGGCCGGCAACGCGGTCGTCCTGCGGCCCGACACCCAGACCGCGCTGACCGCGCTGAAGGCGGTCGCCCTGCTGCGCGAGGCCGGGCTGCCCGAGGGCGTCCTGCAGGTCGTGCTCGGTGACGGGCCCACCATCGGCCAGGCCGTGGTCGACCGCGGTGACTACGTCTGCTTCACCGGGTCGACCGCGACGGGGCGCGCCGTGGCCGAGTCCGCGGCCCGTCGCCTGGTCGGGGTGTCCCTCGAGCTCGGCGGCAAGAACACGATGTACGTCGCCGCCGACGCCGACCTCGACCGTGCCGTCGAGGGCGCGGTGCGGGCCTGCTTCTCCTCTGCCGGGCAGCTGTGCGTCTCGGTCGAGCGCCTGGCCGTGCACCAGGACGTCGCCGAGGAGTTCCTGCAGCGGTTCGTGCCGGCGGTGCAGCAGCTGCGCCTCGGCCCGGAGCTGGCCTACGGCACCGAGATGGGCACGCTCGCCTCGGCCGCCCAGCTCGAGCGGGTCGTGGCGCACGTCGAGGACGCCCGCAGCCGGGGCGCCAGGGTCCTGACCGGCGGCATCGCCCGGCCCGACATCGGCCCGTACTTCTACGAGCCGACCGTGCTCACCGACGTCACTCCCGAGATGGCCTGCCGCCACGAGGAGACCTTCGGCCCCGTGGTCTCGGTCTACGTGGTCGGCTCCGACGCCGAGGCGGTCGCGCTGGCCAACGACAGCGAGTACGGCCTCAACGCCTCGGTCTGGACCCGCGACGTCGCCCGCGGCCGGCGGATCGCCGCCGCGATCAAGGCCGGCACGGTCAACATCAACGAGGGCTACGCCGCGGCGTGGGGCAGCGTCGCCGCCCCGATGGGCGGCATGAAGGACTCGGGGCTGTCCCGCCGTCACGGCGAGGAGGGCATCCGCAAGTACACCGAGCCCCAGAACATCACCGCCCAGCACGTCCTCGGCTTCGGGCCGCCGTTCGGGATGAGCGACGAGGCCTGGGCCAACACCCTGACGCTGGCCCTGTCCGTCATGAAGCGGCTCGGCCGCCGGTGAGCGGCAGCGGGTTCGACCACGACGTCGTCGTCGTGGGCTCCGGCTTCGGCGGCTCGGTCACCGCGCTGCGCCTGGCCGAGAAGGGCTACCGGGTCCACGTCTACGAGGCCGGGCGCCGGTTCGAGGACGACGACTTCGCCCGCACCTCCTGGGACCTGCGCCGCTACCTGTGGGCGCCGCGGCTCAAGTGCTTCGGCGTCCAGCGGATCCACCGGCTGCCCGACGTCATGATCCTGGCCGGCGCGGGCGTCGGCGGTGGGTCGTTGAACTACGCCAACACCCTCTACGTGCCGCCGGAGCCGTTCTTCCGCGACCCGCAGTGGGCCGCCATCACCGACTGGCAGGCCGAGCTCGCGCCGCACTACGCCACCGCCTCCCGGATGCTCGGCGTGGTCACCAACCCCTGCGACGGGCCGGTGGAGCAGCTGATGCGGCAGACCGCCGAGGACCTCGGGGTCGGGGACACGTTCCGCAAGACCCCGGTCGGGGTGTTCTTCGGCCCGCCCGGGCAGTGGGTGCCCGACCCCTACTTCGGCGGCGCCGGACCGGACCGCACCGGCTGCACCGAGTGCGGCAACTGCATGGTCGGCTGCCGGGTCGGCGCCAAGAACACGCTGGTCAAGAACTACCTCGCCCTCGCCGAGCGCCGCGGGGTGAGCGTGGAGCCGCTGCGCACCGTCGTCTCGGTCCGCCCCGTCGACGACGCGCGCCGGGAGGCCGGCTACCTCGTCACGACCGAGGCGACCGGGGCCTGGTTCCGCAAGGCACGGCATACCGTCACCGCCGGTCAGGTGGTCTTCGCCGCGGGTGCCTGGGGCACCCAGCGGCTGCTGCACCGCCTCCGGTATGCCGGTGAGCTGGCCGACCTCTCGCCGCGCCTGGGTGCGCTGACCCGCACGAACAGCGAGGCGCTCGGCGGCGCCATGACGGTGCGGGTGCCCCGCGACCTCGACCTGACCCGGGGCGTGGCGATCACGTCCTCGTTCCACCCCGACGCCGACACCCACATCGAGAACGTGCGCTACGGCAAGGGCTCCAACGCGATGGGGCTGCTGGCGACCATCCTCGTCGACGGGGGTGGGAGGGTGCCGCGGCCGGTGCGCTTCCTCGGCGAGGCGGTGCGCCACCCGGTGATCTTCCTGCGCTCGCTGTCGGTCCGGCGCTGGAGCGAGCGCACGGTCATCGGGCTGGTGATGCAGAGCCTGGACAACTCGCTGACCGTCTCGGCCCGGCGCCGGCTGCTCGGCGGCGTGGGCCTGACCTCCCGCCAGGGTCACGGCCAGCCCAACCCGACGTGGATCCCCGTGGCCAACGTGGCGTTGCGCCGGCTCGCGACCAGGCTGACCGAGCGGACCGGGCTCAAGGCCTACGCGGGCAGCTCGCTGGGGGAGATCGCGGACATCCCGATGACGGCCCACTTCCTCGGGGGTGCCGTGATCGGCGACAGCGCCGGGACCGGTGTGGTCGACGCCTACCACCGGGTGTGGGGCTACCCGGGCCTGCACGTGGTGGACGGCTCGGCGGTCTCGGCCAACCTCGGGGTCAACCCCTCGCTGACCATCACGGCGCAGGCGGAGCGGGCAATGTCGTTGTGGCCCAACGCCGGTGAGGCCGACCCGCGCCCGGTGCAGGGTGCCGGCTACCAGCGGCTGGCGCCGGTGCCCGCCCGGGACGCGGTCGTCCCGGCGGGCTGAGCCCGCTTCGGCCCCGGACACCACGGCGCCCCGGCCGGACGAGCCGACCGGGGCTGGGGACCCGTGCCACCCCTGTGCAGCACAGGGCCCCGGAGTGAGGCGCATCTGCACCCCCCTGCAAGTGCAGATGCACCCGCTCCTCCGGGGTGTTTCGTGGTGCGGCTGCGAACGAGCCGGGGGTGGAGTTCGCAGCCGCACCGGTAGCCGGGGCGTGAGCGCCCGACCGCCATGGAAACGACACCCCGCGACCGGGGTTACGGGTGTTTTGGCCCAATTCTCAGCGGTTTCCGAGGCGCCCGTCCCGGCACGGCTCAGGAGCCGCCGGCCGGCGCGCTGGCCGGTTCCGGCTCGTCGCGCCAGGACCGCCACAGCGCGGCGTAGGCCCCGTCGGCGGCGATCAGCTCGTGGTGGGTGCCGATCTCGCTGATGTCGCCGTCCTCGACCACCGCGACCCGGTCGGCGTCGTGCGCCGTGTGCAGCCGGTGCGCGATGGCCACGACCGTGCGGCCCTCGACCACCGCCGCGAGCGAACGCTCGAGGTGGCGGGCGGCCCGCGGGTCCAGCAGCGAGGTCGCCTCGTCCAGGACCAGGGTGTGCGGGTCGGCCAGCACCAGCCGGGCCAGCGCGAGCTGCTGGGACTGGGCCTCGGTCAGCCGGTGCCCGCCGCTGCCCACCACGGTGTCCAGACCGTCCGGCAGGGCCTGCGCCCAGTCGGCGGCGTCGACGGCGGCCAGCGCGTCGAGCAGGACCTCCCGGGTGGCGCCGGGGCGGGCCAGCAGCAGGTTGTCGGCGAGGGTGCCGACGAACACGTGGTGCTCCTGGGTGACCAGGGCGACCTCGCCGCGCAGCCGGTCGAGCTCGAGGTCGACCAGGCGCACGCCGCCGACGTCGACCCGGCCGCTGCGCGGTCCGTCGACCCCGGCCAGCAGCCGACCGAGCGTGGACTTGCCCGCGCCGGAGGGCCCGACGATGGCCAGGCGCTCGCCCGGGGTCAGGGACAGCGAGACGCCCTTGAGCACGTCGCGGCCGGAGCGGTAGCTGTAGCGCACGTCCTCGACGTCGACGCGGCGGTCGGCCGGCTCCTCGCCGGTGGCCTCGCGGTCCGGTGGGACGTCGGCGATGCCGATGACGCGGGCCAGGGACGTGGCCCCGACCTGGATCTCGTCGAGCCAGCTGAGCAGCTCGTCGAGCGGGCCGGCCAGCTGCTGGACGTAGAGCACCACCGTGGTCACCGTGCCCACGGTCGTGTGCCCGGCGGCGACCAGCCAGCCGCCCCAGACCAGCGCGCCGGCGACCGGCAACAGGTAGGCGAACTCGATCTGCGGGAACCAGACCAACCGCAGCCGCAGCGTGTAGACCTCGGCGTTGAAGCAGGCCCGGATGGCCTCGTCGATGCGCCGGCGGCGCTGGGGGCGCAGGCCGAGGGCGTCGATGGTGCGGGCGCCGTCGACGGTCTCGGTGATGACGCCGTTGGCGACGGCGTAGGTGGCGCGCTCGCGCAGGTAGCCGTCCGGCGCCAGCCGCAGGTAGCGACGGGTCGACAGCCACATGATCGGCACGCCGAGCACGATCGGCAGGGCGACCAGCGCGCCCGTCACCACGGCGGCGGCGACCGTCAGGGCCGTGGTGATGATGGCGACGAACAGTGACGGGATGCCGAACCGCACCACCTGGGAGAGGGCCTCGACGTCGTTGGTCGTGCGCGAGACGAGGTCGCCGGTGCCGGCCCGCTCGACGGTGGACAGCGGCAGCGAGGTCACCCGGGAGACGAACTGCTCGCGCAGCTGGGCGAACACCGTCTCGCCCATGACGAACGACTCGCGCCGGGCGGCCCACATCAGGGCCGTCTGCACGACGACCGACGCCGCCAGCCAGAGGGCCAGGGTGTCGACGTGCTGCTGGGTCGTGCCGTGGGTCACGGCGTCGACCAGGCTGCCGACGAGCCGCGGCGCCACCAGTGCCGCGAGCGCGGCCAGGGCGTGCAGCCCCACGACGCGACCCATCGCGACTCGGTGCTCGCGCAGCAGCCCGCGGGCGTGCGCGCGCACCGAGGCCGTGTCGGCCACCGGCAGGGTGCGGGTCGCCGGTTCGGTGGTCAGGGCCATGTCAGCCGTCCTCCCCTCGCACGACGGTGTCCCGGTATGCCGTGCAGCTCGCCATCAGCTCGTGGTGGGTGCCCGTGGCCACCGCCTGGCCGTGCTCCAGGAACACGACCCGGTCGGCCTGGTCGAGCACCAGCGGGCTGGCGGTCATGACGACGGTGGTGCGCCCGGCCCGGGCCCGGGCCAGCCGCCCGGCGATCCGCGCCTCGGTGTGGGCGTCGACCGCGCTGGTCGGCTCGACCAGGACGAGGGTGTCGGCCCCCGTGAGCAGCGCCCGGGTCAGGGCCAGGCGCTGGCGCTGCCCGCCGGAGAACGAACGGCCCCGCTCCTCGACCTCGCTGTCCAGGCCGTCGGGCAGCGCCTCGAGCACGTCCTCGCCGCTGGCCACGGACAGCGCCGCCAGGATCGCGGCGTCGTCGTGGCGCCCGGAGGGGTCGAGCTCGTCGCGCAGGGTGCCGGTGAACAGGCGCGGGTCGGTCTCGCTGACCACGATCCGCCGGCGCACCGCCGCCAGGGGCAGGTCGGCCAGGGCCACGCCGTCGAGGTGGGCGTGGGTGCGGGTGCGGCCGAAGCGGCCGAGGCGGTCGGCCAGGGCCGAGGACTCCTCCGGCCGGGCGGTGACCACCGCGGTCAGCGTGCCGGGCTCGATGGTGACCCCGCTGGTGGGGTCGACCAGGGTCGCCCCCACGTTGGGCTCGGGGACGGCCGCGGCGCCCGGGGCCGGGTCGCCGTGGTCGGGCGCCACCGTGAGCACGCGGATGATCTTGCGGGCCCCGATGACGGCGCGGGTGGCCCGGTCGGCGAACTCGGTCGCGGTGCGCAGCGGGATGACGAGGAAGGCGGAGTAGCCGTAGAAGGCGACCAGGTCACCGGGGGTGATCGTGCCCTCGAGCGCGAACCGCGCGCCGAGCCAGGTGACCAGCACGACGAAGACCCCCGGCAGCAGCACCTGGGCGGCGTCCAGGGCCGCCTGCACGCCGGCGACGTTGACGCCGACCCGGCGCACCTGCTGCGACTGGGCCTCGTAGCGACGC
>DASSPC010000356.1:0-6594 GCA_035699865.1 Oryzihumus sp.
ATCGAGCTGCTCGGCATCGACGAGCTGCAGGCCATGGCGATCCTCAACATGCAGCTGCGTCGCCTCGCGGCCCTGGAGCGGCAGAAGCTGATCGACCGCCACGACGAGCTCGAGGCGATGATCACCGAGTTCAAGGCGATCCTGGACTCCCCGCAGCGCCAGCGCGACATCGTCAGCGAGGAGCTGACCGAGATCGTCGACAAGTACGGCGACGAGCGGCGCACCAAGGTCGTGCCCTTCGACGGGGACATGTCGATGGAGGACCTCATCCCCGAGGAGGACGTGGTCGTCACCATCACCCGGGGCGGCTACGCCAAGCGGACCAAGGTCGACCTCTACCGCTCGCAGAAGCGCGGCGGCAAGGGCGTGCGTGGCGCGACGCTGCGCGGCGACGACATCGTGGAGCACTTCTTCACCACGACCACGCACCACTGGCTGCTGTTCTTCACCAACCTGGGCCGGGTCTACCGGGCCAAGGCCTACGAGCTGCCCGAGGGCGGCCGCGAGTCCAAGGGCCAGCACGTGGCCAACCTCATGGCCTTCCAGCCCGGGGAGCAGATCGCCCAGGTCCTGGACCTGCGCGACTACACCAGCGACCCCTACCTGGTCCTGGCCACCCGCAACGGCCTGGTGAAGAAGACCCGCCTGTCGGAGTACGACTCCAACCGCTCCGGGGGCCTCATCGCGGTGAACCTGCGCGACGGCGACGAGCTCGTCGGCGCCGGGGTGGCATCGGCGGTGGACGACCTGCTGCTGGTGTCGGTCAAGGGCCAGTCGGTCCGCTTCCACGCCAGCGACGAGGCGCTGCGGCCGATGGGCCGGCCCACCAGCGGCGTCACCGGCATGAAGTTCCGCGACGGTGACTACCTGCTGTCGATGAGCGTCATCGAGGAGGGCACCGACCCGGACGTGTTCGTGGTCTTCGAGAACGGCCTGGCCAAGCGCACCCCCGCCTCGGACTACCCGGTCAAGGGGCGCGCCACCCTCGGCGTGCTCGTGGCCAAGATCTCCGAGCGCGGCGGCGACCTGGTCGGCGCGCTGACCGTGGACGAGGACGACGAGGTCATGGTCGTCATGGAGAAGGGCAAGATCGTCCGCTCCCGCGTGGACGAGGTGCACCGCACCCGCCGCAACACCCAGGGTGTGAAGTTCGCAACCCCCGACAAGGGTGACGCGATCGTGGCGGTGGCCCGCAACGCCGAGCGCGCCAGCGAGGCCGAGGTCGAGGAGGTCGCCGACGCCGTGGAGGCCTCCGCACCCGGGACCGTGGTCGGCGCGGCGGTCAAGGACAGTGCGACGGATGTCGAGACGTCCGGCGCGGACGAGGGCAGCCCGGCGCCCGATGCCGTAACGTCGGGTGACGACGTGGACGGCGACACAGGAGGTCAGGAGTGAGCACCGCAGGTCAGTCCGGGGCGGCGACGCGCCCCGACGCGAGCAAGCCGGCGGGATCGCCGAACCGCCCGGCCGAGCGGTCGGCTGGCCGGCCGACCGAGGGCATGAGCACCTCGGCCCTGCCGGGCGGCTCCCGCCCGGCGGGCACGACGGCGACCGCGACCGGTGGTGCGCCGCGGCCCGCCGCCGCGCGCCGGGTCAAGCTCACCGTCTCGCGGGTCGACCCATGGTCGGTCATGAAGATGTCGTTCCTGCTGTCGGTCGCCGTCGGCATCGCCGGCGTGGTGCTGATGGCGGTCCTGTGGCTGATCCTGTCGGGCATGGGCGTCTTCGCCGACGTCAACCGCACCGTGGAGAGCGTCCTCGGCACCAGCGGCGGCACGAAGTTCGACCTGATGGACTACATCGGCTTCGGCCGGGTGGTCTCCCTGTCGATCGTCATCGGCGTCATCGACGTGGTGCTGATGACCGCGATCGCCACGCTGGGTGCGTTCCTCTACAACGTCTGCTCGGCACTCGTGGGTGGCCTGCAGCTCACCCTCACCGACGACTGAGCCCCTGCGGCTCACCACTGCGGCCGGTATGCCGCGCACGGACCCGTGCGCACGGCATGCCGGCCGTTGGTGGTCGGGGTGTGTGGTCGGGGGCCGCGGCGGTCGAGGGGCGCGGAGGGCGTCCTGGGTGGGCGCCCTTGGCGGTCCGCGGGGTGGAGTTATCCACAGGCGATGGTGGTGTGGTTGGTGGTGGCTGGAGTGGCCTGATCGCGGCACGTCCGCCGCCACCATCGCTGCCACCATCGGGTTCCTCGGCCGGCCGGGCACGCGGGCGGGATCCGTTTTGGTCGAGGCGGGGCCGGTGGGGTAATCTCGGGCGTCGCAAGGCCCCGGCGGAGTCCCGCCGAGCCTGCATTGTGGATGAGTAGGGGCCTATAGCTCAGTCGGTTAGAGCGCTTCCCTGATAAGGAAGAGGCCACAGGTTCAAGTCCTGTTAGGCCCACCATCACATCCCCGGTCCCGCTGGAGGAGTCGGCTCATGAAGAAGTTCCTGCTGCTGGTGGCCACGGTCTTCGGTGCCCTGGCGATCCAGAAGAAGCTCAAGGACCAGAAGGCCGAGCAGGAGCTGTGGGCCGAGGCGACCGACCAGCCCGGGAAGTTGTGAACAGGCTTTTCCACAGGCTCATCCACAACTGAAGACAACCCCTCGGGGGCGTGGCGCAATTGGTAGCGCACCTGCTTTGCAAGCAGGGGGTTAGGGGTTCGAGTCCCCTCGCCTCCACCCCAGGACAGAGGCCCTCTCCCGTTTCCGGGACAGGGCCTCTTTCGTGCGAAGGTCGGCGAGGCGCTAGGGGGCGCGGTAGGGCTGGTCGCCGCGCACGCCGCGCCGCAGCCGCAGCTCGTCCCGGATCGAGGGCGGCAGGGGCAGGTGGCGCGACTCCAGGGCGGCGGCATACGCCTCGAGCGCGGCGAGGAGCCGGACGCGGGCGGGTGACTCGATGGGCGCCCCGCCGTGGCGCGCCTCGCAGCGCTCGTCGGCCCACGCCTGACGCGCCTGCTGCACCTCGCGCATGAGCATCGCCAGGATCTCGTCGGTGGCCACGGTCCGCCCCGGCCGGGGAGCGGTGGAGGTCACGGCACGAACCTGGTGCAAGCCACGGGACACCTTCTTCCGCCGGTCTCGACCGGCTCCGCGCCGCCGGAACCCGGCCGCACCTCTGACGGTACGCCCCTCGAGCAAACCGCGAGGTCTGCTTGCCGCCACCGGCCGCGCCCCGGAACCGGCGTCCGCCTCAGGACACCGCGACGGTATGCCGGGTGGTCGCCGACTCGGGGTAGGCGTCGGTCTCGGTCGCCTTGGCCGAGAGCCACACGGCCTGCCCCGGGCCGAGTCCGAGCTCGGCGACCGCCCCGGGCGTGACGTCCACCAGCGCGGAGGGGGTGCCCTCGACGTTGACCCGCACCCGGTCGGTGAGCAGCTCCAGGCTCTCGATGGTGCCGGCCCAGACATTGCGCACGCTGGCATGCTCGGGCCGCACGGTGTGCACCGTGATCGCCGAGGGACGCAGCCCCACCAGCACCCGGTCCGAGCCCCGCGCCTCGGCGGTCGGCGTCACCGCGAGCACGCCGCCGCCGTCGAGCGCGACACTCCCGCGGCCGGGGTCGAGCCGCCCGGCATACAGGTTGAGGCCGACCAGGCGCGCCACGTACTCGGTCGCCGGGTGCCGCGCGACGGAGGCCGGAGTGCCCTGCTGCACCACCCGGCCGCCCTCGATGACCAGGAGTCGGTCGCACAGCACCATCGCCTCGAGCGGGTCGTGGGTCACCACGAGCACCGGCCCGGCGAAGAACTCCAGGTGCCGGCGAAGCAGGGTCCGCACATCGAGGCGCGTCCCGGCGTCCAGCGCCGACAGTGGCTCGTCGAGCAGCAGCAGCCCGGGCTCGGCGGCCAGAGCGCGGGCGAGGGCGACGCGCTGCGCCTGCCCGCCGGACACCTGCGCGGGCCGCCGGTCGGCCAGCTCGACCAGGTCGAGCCGCTCCAGCCAGCCGCGGGCGACCTCCCGGGAGCGGCGCCGGCCCAGGCCGCGGGAGCGCGGTGCGAAGGCCACGTTGTCCAGCACGCTCAGGTGCGGGAAGAGCCGGTAGCTCTGGAACACCAGCCCGACCGGCCGCTGCTCCGGCGGGACGAAGACGCCCGCGCCGTCGAGCACCGCGCCGCCGAGGCGGATCGTCCCGGAGGACAGCCCGGTCAGCCCGGCGAGCGCCCGCAGCAGCGTCGACTTGCCGGCGCCGTTGGGGCCCAGGACGCCCAGGACCTCCCCCGGCGCGACCGTGGCCGAGACGGCCAGCCGGAAGTCGCCGCGCTCGACCACTCCGTCGACCTCGAGGGCGGGGGCGGCGGAGGTTTCACGTGAATCCACGCTCACGCCGCGCTCCCCGCCCGCAGCCACCGGTCGCGCAGGACCGCGAGGATGACCACGGACACCACGAGCAGGACCAGCGAGAGCGCGATCGCCGCCTCCGGGTCGCTCTCCAGTGCCAGGTAGACCGCCAGTGGCATCGTCTGGGTCCGGCCCGGGAAGCTGCCGGCGAAGGTGATCGTCGCCCCGAACTCCCCCAGCGCCCTGGCCCAGCACAGCACCGCCCCGGCGCCCAGCGACGGCGCCACCATCGGCAGGGTCACCCGGCGGAACACGCCCAGCCGCGAGGCGCCCAGCGTCGCCGCCGCCTCCTCGTAGCCCCGGTCGGCCGCCCGGAACGCCCCCTCCACCGTCACGACGAGGAACGGCATCGCCACGAACGTCTCGGCCACCACCACCCCGGCGGTGGTGAACGGCAGGGTGATCCCCGTCCACGACTCCAGCAGCCGCCCGAGCACCCCCTGCCGCCCGAACGCCAACAGCAACGCCACGCCGCCCACGACCGGGGGCAGCACCAGCGGCAGGGTCACCAGCGCCCGCAGCAGGGTCATCCCCGGCGCCCGCACCCGCGCCAGCACCCACGCCAGGGGCACGCCGAGCACCAGCGAGATGGCGGTCGCCGTGGTCGCGCAGACCAGCGAGAGCCGCAGCGCCTCGGCCACGTTGGCGTCGGTCAGCAGGCCGCCGAGGCTGCCCCACGGGGCCCTCAGCAGCAGCCCGGCCAGCGGCACGAGCAGGAACGCCGCCCCCACCAGCGCCGGTATGCCGAGTGGCCACGGCACGCTCGCGGGTCCGGTGACGTCGCGGTCACCGCCCCGGCGTGCCGAGGTCCGGCTCACGGCTTGGCGAACCCGTCGGCCGCGAGGACCTGCTGCCCGGCAGCGGAGAGCACGAGGTCGGTGAACGCCCTGGCTCCGGCGGGGTTGGGCGCCTTGGCCAGCGTGGCGATCGGGTAGGACGTGGAGGCGTTGACGTCCGCCGGGATCGGGATGCCCGTGACCTTGCTGCCGGCCGCCCGCACGTCCGTCACATAGACCACGCCCGCGTCGACCTCGCCGAGGCTGACCTTGGCCAGCACCGACTTCACGTCGACCTCCTGGGTCACCGGCGTGACCGTGACGCCCGCCTTGTCGAACACCTTGGCTGCCGTGGTGCCACAGGGCACCTGGGCCTGGCACAGCGCGACCTTGACCCCAGTCCTGGCCAGGTCCTTGACCCCGGTGACGTGGGCCGGGTTGTCCGGCGGCACCGCGATCTCCATCTGATTGCTGGCAAAGGGTTTCGGCGCCGTGGCGGCACCGGCCCTCACCACCTGGTCCATGTTCCTGGTGCTGGCGGACGCGAAGACGTCGGCCGGGGCCCCCTGGGTGACCTGCTGGGCCAGGCCGGAGCTCGGGCCGAAGCTGAAGACGACGTGCGTGCCCGGGTGCTCCTTCTCGAACTGCGCCCCCAGCGTCGTGAACGCCTCCTTCAGCGAGGCGGCGGCGAACACGGTCACCGTGCCGCCGACCGAGGACGAGCCCTGCGCGGGGGTCGCGGTCGTGGACCCCGACGAGCCGCAGGCGGCCAGAACGAGGACGGCGCCGGCGGTGAGGCCGGTGAGGATGGACGGACGGCCAGTGCTCATTGCGCCGGCACCTCCACGACGACGTTGGTCGACTTCACGGCAGCGATCGCCAGGACGCCAGGCTCCAGCCCGAGCTCGTCGGCGGCCTCGCGGCTCATCAGCGAGACGAAGCGGTGCGGTCCGGCCTGGATCTCCACCTGGGCCATGACCGTGTCGCGCAGCACCTTGGTCACCAGCCCCTGGAACCGGTTGCGCGCCGACTCCGAGACGACCGGACGCGGCTGCGGGCGCTCGACCGCGGCGGCGAGCTCCTCGGCGAACCGGGCCAGCACCGCCCCCTCGACGGTGCGCCGCCCGGAGCCGTCGGTGACGGTCTCGAGCCGGCCGGCGTCGGCCCAGCGCCGGACGGTGTCGTCGCTGACGCCGAGCAGCTCAGCGGCCTCGCGGATCCGGAACGTCGTCATGTCTCGCAGCCTATCCGCAGATGCGGACGGCACAAGCAGCAGAGAGGCAGCACGTGCGGATATCAGGGGGCACCCCAGCCGCACCGTCAGCGGAACGCACCAACCCGGCATACCGGCTCTTGGCAGGTTCTCACCACGGCCGGCGCATCCCGGTGCCGTAGCGTGAGGACCAGCCCAGCCCCCACGCCGGAGGACCCGCGTTGGCCGTCGACACCAGCAGTCCCCAGGCGATCGCCGACGCCCTCGACCGGGTG
>DASSPC010000357.1:0-4511 GCA_035699865.1 Oryzihumus sp.
CCCAAGGACCGACCGATGGCTCGCGCCCGCACCCGCGCCCTTGCCTGCGTCTCCGCTGCTGCCGCTGCGGTCACCGTGCTGTCACTCGTGACCGCGCTGCCGGCACAGGCGGCGACCTTCACCAGCACCGGCCTGCGCTGCACCAAGGTCGGCACGTGGCGCAGCGAGACGATCACGGGAACCAATGGCCGTGACGTCATCTGCGGCCTCGGCGGCAACGATGTCATCAAGGGCCTCGGGGGCGACGATGTCATCGACGGCGGCTCCGGCAACGACGTGATCGACGGCGGCTCGGGCAACGACACCGAGGTCGGCGGCAGTGGCAACGACTCGGTCTCGGGCGGGACCGGCAACGACACCGAGTCCGGTGGCAGCGGCAACGACGTCCTGACCGGTTCCTCCGGCAACGACGTCCTGAACGGCGGCGACGGCTCCGACGACCTCGACGGCGGCTCGGGCGCCGACAGCGAGATCGGCGGTACGGGAACCAACTGGTGCACTCTGGACCCCAACGACACCAGGCACATCGGCTGCGTCTACGACGCGAAGGCTCCCTGGGCCAGCGCCCTGGACCTCTCCGCGACAACGGTGGACGTCACGACCTCGGACCGCCCGGTCACCTATGCGGTGTGGGTCGGTGACGACACCGGTGCCACCAGCGTCCAGGTGGACGCCCAGGGTGGCCCGGACGGATCGGTCAGCTTCCCCATGGGCTGGCCCACGCGGGTCTCCGGCACCGCCCGTGGGGGCTGGTGGCGCGGCACCGTCGCGGTGCCCCGCTGGCTCGAGCCCGCAGCCCTGGACATCTACGTCAACGTCACGGACAGGGTCGGACGGTCGGCCTACCACCAGTTCTCCGGCGCCCTCCGGGTGCTCGACCGGGCGGCAGACACCGTCATGCCGGTCGTGTCGGGCCCGCTGACCGTCAGCCCCGCGACGGTCGACGTGCGCCAGGCGCCGAAGACGGTCACGGCGCGCGTCCACCTGACCGATGACCGATCGGGCGTCACGGACCCCGTGCTGTGCCCCGGCCACGCGAACGAGGACTCCTACCAGGCGGACGGCTGCCCGACGATGGAGCTGGTCTCTGGCACCCGCACCAACGGCGTCTGGCAGGGGAGCTACACCATCCCCAGGGGCGGCTTCGGCGGCGAGTGGAACTTCGCGGTCTGGTTCGCCGACAACGCCCACCCCAACGCCACGCAGTACTGGGAGGGTCCCGACTGGTTCTCCTCGGACGTGCTCTCCCAGCCGCAGGGCCTCGACCCGCGCTACCACCAGCTGCCCGGCGGCAGCGGGCGGTTCACCGTCGTGGGGGTCGGCGACCTGCACGCGCCCACACTGCACACGGTGACCATCCGCCCGGCCACCGTCGACTCCCTGCCGTCGGACTCCGCCGTGGGGGTGGACGTGGCGGCCGCGGACGTCGAGGGCATCACCGGCGTGACGCTCGTGCTCGGCTCCGACAACGGGAGCCTGATGGTGCCGGCAATGTCCCTCGACCGCCCCACCGCGGGCACCGCGCGCTCGGGCACGTGGCACTTCGACGTCACGATCCCCCAGGGCACGCCGGTGGGCCGCTACCCGGTCGGGGTCCTGCTGGAGGACGTCAGCCACCGCCGCTGGTTCATCGCCGACGACCCGGCGGAGGGCCAGACCGGTGCGACCCGCTACACCTCGATGCAGACCCCGGGCGGTGACGGCGCGATCCACGTCGTGCAGCACGTCGGCTGAGGGCTGACGAGACCGCCGTCATGTGCGGGCACCGGGTGCCCAGCCCGACCAGCGTGTGACCTCCGCCCGGACCACCGGGCCGGTCGGCGGCATGGCGGCGTACGCGGGGTAGCGCTCCACGAGCCACCCGATGGCCTGCGACCACTTCGGCCCCTGCGTGACGACCGTGGCGCGGGCGTCCGCGCGCACCCACCACAGCCGGTCCCAGTCGTCCTCGTAGTGGTCGAGCAGCAAGGAGACGGAAGGGTTCTCGGCGATGTTGGCCAGCCGGCGCAGCCGGGTCGTGGTCTTGGGCTTGTGGTCCACCGCGCTCACCACGAGGTCCCCGACCAGGGCGAAGGTCACCGGCACGAGGTGCGGCCGGCGGTCCGCCCCGCAGGTGGCCAGCACGACCCGGCGGGCGGCGCCGAACCGCTGGCGGCACTCGTCCTCGTCCAGTCGCACGCCCCCAGCCTCCCAGCCCGGCCCCGGACGCGGGTATGCCGCGCCCCGGGTGAGGGGCGCGGCATACCCGCTGTGGTGGTTCAGACCGTGGTGAGCTCGCGCTCGCGGTCGGGCTCCGGGCCGCCGCCGTGGTCGTCGGCGGCGGTCTCGTCGAACGGGACCAGGCCGCTGAGCACCTCCTCGGCGCGGCCCTTGTCGATCTCACCGGTCCACGTGCCGATGAGCACCGTGGCCACGGCGTTGCCGGCGAAGTTGGTCAGCGCCCGCGCCTCGGACATGAAGCGGTCGATGCCGACGATGATCCCGACCCCGTCGACCAGGTCGGGGCGGTGCGACTGCAGGCCGCCGGCGAGCGTCGCCAGGCCGGCGCCGGTGACCCCGGCCGCGCCCTTGGAGGCGATGACCATGAAGACCAGCAGCGAGACCTGCTCGCCGATCGACATCGGCTTGCCGAGCGCGTCGGCGACGAACAGCGACGCCATGGTCAGGTAGATCGCGGTGCCGTCGAGGTTGAAGGAGTAGCCGGTCGGCACGGTGATGCCGACGACGGGCCGGGAGATGCCCAGGTGCTCCATCTTGGCGATCAGCCGCGGCAGCGCCGTCTCCGAGGAGGACGTGGACAGGATCAGCAGGAACTCCCGGCCGAGGTAGCGCAGCAGCCGGAAGATCGAGACACCGGCGACGAGGCGCAGCAGGGTGCCCAGCACCACGATCACGAAGATCGCGCAGGTGGCGTAGAAGCCGAGCATGACCTGGGCCAGGGAGACCAGGGCCTTGGCGCCGGTGGCGCCCACGAGCGCGGCCATCGCGCCGAACGCGCCGACCGGGGCGGCCCACATGACCATCGCGAGCACCCGGAAGACCACCTTCTGCAGGCTCTCGACCGCGGCGAGCGCGGGGGCCCCCTTGGCGCCGAGGGACTGGATCGCGAAGCCCACCAGCAGGGCGACGAACAGCGCCTGCAGCACCTGGCCCTCGGTGAGGGAGGAGAACAGCGTGGTCGGGATGATCCCGAGGACGAAGTCGGTGGTCGTGCCGGCCTCGCCGCTGACCTGCTTGTGCCCGGTCGCGGCCAGCGCCTTGGTCAGGTGCAGCCCCGACCCGGGGTGGATGAGGTTGCCGACGACCAGGCCGATCGCGAGGGCGACGGTGGACATCACCAGGAAGTAGCCGATCGCCAGGCCACCGACCTTGCCGACCTGGGTCGCCTTCCGGATCGAGCCGACCCCGAGCACGATGGTGCAGAAGATGACCGGGGTGATCATCATCTTGACCAGGTTCACGAAGCCGGTGCCGATCGGCTTCAGGCCCACCGCGAAGTCGGGGGCGAGGAGACCGACGAGCACGCCGAGGACGACGGCGACGATCACCGCGACGTAGAGCCAGTGGGTGCGGTCACGCCGCCGGCCGGTGACCGGCGCGGTCGGTGTGGTGGGGGTGCTGGACATGCTTCCTCCCGGGCAGGCCCGGTATGCCGTGTGGCCACCGGGGTCGGACGTGTCGGGGTCGAGGGTGCGCAGGGTCGGTGGCTAGGGTCACCGTTGTGTTCATTGAGTTCGTGGCCCGGGTCGCGGGCCGCGCTCCGGCCGCGCCGTGACCAGCCCGCGCCGGTGGAGCCTGGCGGGCCAGATCTTCGCCGCCCAGGTGCTCGTGGCCGTGCTGGTCCTGGCCGGCGGCCTGGGCGGGGCCTACGTGCAGGCCCGTCACGCCAGCGAGCAGCAGGCCACGTCCCGGGTGCTGGCCGTGGCGCACACCGTCGCGGCCACCCCGCTGGTCGTGCAGGCGGTGGGCACCGCCGACCCCACCAGCACGCTGCAGCCGCTGGCCGAGCAGGTGCGACGCTCGACCGCCACCGACTTCGTCGTCGTGATGAGCCCCACCGGGCGCCGGTGGACGCACCCGGACCCTCGGCAGATCGGGCGGCAGTTCATCGGGCACATCGCCGCCGCAGCCGCGGGGCACGACCTCACCGAGACCTACACCGGCACGCTGGGCCCGTCGGTCCGCGCGGTGGTGCCCGTCCGCGACGGCACGGGTGCGGTGACCGGCCTGGTGTCGGTGGGGATCCGGCAGACCGCGGTCGCCGCCGCCGTCGCCTCCCAGCTGCCCGAGCTCCTCGGCGCGGCAGCCCTGGCCGCGGTGCTCTTCGGCACCGGCAGCTGGCTGGTCGCCCGCCGGCTGCGCCGGCAGACCGGAGGGCTGGGGGCGGCCGAGCTGCAGGAGATGGCCGAGTACTACGACGCCGTGCTGCACTCGGTGCGCGAGGGTCTGCTCCTCATCGACGGCGCCGGGACGGTGCGTCTGGTCAACGACGAGGCGCGGCGGCTGCTCTC
>DASSPC010000358.1:0-6089 GCA_035699865.1 Oryzihumus sp.
GCGGAGGCCGGGCGCCAGCAGGAGCCGGCCAGCACGCTCGCCGTCGTCGCCTGCGCTGCCGGCCCAGGCCTGGCCGACGTGTTCCGCGCCGCGGGCGCCGGGGTCGTGGACAGCGGCCCGGGCCGCCGGGCGTCCACCGGACAGATCCTCGAGGCCATCCGCGAGGCCCACGCCATGGCGGTCCTCGTGCTGCCCAACGACGCCGACACCTACCTCGCCGCCGAGGCCGCCGCGCGCGCCGCCGCGGACGAGGGGGTCGAGGTGCACGTCGTCCGCTCCCGGGCCGCGGTCCAGGGCATCGCCGCCCTGGCGGTCTTCGACGCCGGCGCCGGGGCCCGCGACAACCTGCTCGCCATGACCAGCGCCGCCGCGTCGACCCGCCAGGGGGCGGTCACCGTGGCCGACCGGGAGGCGTTGACGAGCGCCGGCTGGTGCCACGCCGGCGACGTGCTCGGCGTGGTCGAGGGCGACGTCGTGGCGATCGGTGACGACCTCAGCGTCGTCGCCGGTGACGTGGTCGAGCGCCTGCTGGGCAGTGGCGGCGAGCTGCTGACCGTCGTCACGGGGGAGCAGGCTCCCGCCGACCTCGGCGACACCGTTGCCGCGGCGGCCCGCATCCGGCGCCGCGACCTCGAGGTGACGGTCCTCGCCGGCGGCCAGCCGGCATACCCGCTGCTGCTCGGGGTGGAGTGAGCGGTGGTCGACCTCTCCACCCCGTTGGCCAAGGTGGTCGCGCCCGGCTCGGCCGGGCCGCTGGCCAAGAACCGCGACGTGCACACCGTCGGGGACTTCCTGGAGTTCCTGCCCCGGCGCTACGTCCAGCCGGGGGAGCTGACCGACCTCGGCGAGCTCGCCGAGGGTGACGAGGTCGTCGTCGTCGCGCGCGTCCGCCAGGTGACCACGCGGCCGCTGCCCAGCCGGCCACGCCAGCGGATGCTGACCGCCGTCATCACCGACGGGCGCACCGACGTCGAGGTGACCTTCTTCAACGCCCGCGGCCACGAGCACCGGCTGGTGCAGGGCGTGCACGGCCTGTTCGCCGGGACGGTCAAGGCCTTCCGCGGCAGCTGGCAGCTGACCCACCCCGACTACCAGCTCTTCGCCGAGGAGGAGTCCCAGGAGGCGGTCAGCCGCTACACCGGCCGGCTGGTGCCGATCTACCTGCCGGCGGGCCGGTCGATGCCGCCGTGGAAGGTCCGCACCGTCGGCGAGGTGGTCCTCGACTCGCTGGAGTCGCTGCCCGACCACCTGCCGGCCGAGGTCCGCGAGCGCCGCGGCCTGCCCGGGCTGCGGGAGATGTACGAGCACCTGCACCGGCCGGAGAACCTGCACCAGGTCGAGCACGCGCGGCACCGGCTGCGCTACGACGAGGCGTTCACGGTGCAGGCCGTCCTGGCCCAGCGCCGGCTGGCCAACGAGGACCTGCGCACCACGCCGCGCCGGCCCCGGCCGGGCGGCCTGCTGGAGGCGTTCGACGCCCGGCTGCCGTTCGAGCTCACCGACGGGCAGCGCGCCGTGTCCGAGACCATCGCCGCCGACCTGGCCCAGAGTCACCCGATGCACCGGCTGCTGCAGGGCGAGGTCGGCTCCGGCAAGACCGTCGTGGCCCTGCGGGCGATGCTCTCGGTCATCGACTCCGGCGGCCAGGCGGCGCTGCTCGCCCCCACCGAGGTGCTCGCCGCGCAGCACCACCGCTCGATGACGGCGATGCTCGGCGACCTGGCCGAGGGCGGCCTGCTCGGCGGCAGCGAGCTGGGCACCCGGGTCACCCTGCTCACCGGCAGCCAGTCGACCGCGGCCCGGCGCAAGGCGCTGCTCGAGGCCGCGAGCGGCGAGGCGGGCATCGTCGTCGGCACCCACGCCCTCATCCAGGAGCACGTCAGCTTCTTCGACCTCGGCCTGGTCGTCGTCGACGAGCAGCACCGCTTCGGGGTGGAGCAGCGGGATGCCCTGCGCAGCAAGGGCACCCAGCCGCCCCACGTGCTGGTCATGACCGCCACCCCGATCCCGCGCACCGTGGCCATGACCGTGTTCGGCGACATGGAGACCTCCACCCTGACCGAGCTGCCCCGCGGGCGCTCGCCCATCGCCTCGCACGTGGTCCCGGGCACCAACCCCCGTTGGGTCCAGCGGACCTGGCAGCGGGTCGCCGAGGAGGCCCGCAAGGGGCATCAGGCCTACGTCGTGTGCCCCCGCATCGGCGACGCCGCCGAAGCCGGGGCGACGGCCGTCGACGACGACGGGGAGGCGCTGGACCTGTCCGACCTCGGGGAGGGCGCCGGCGCCCGTGAGCTGCACAGCGTCCACACCGTCGCCGCCGAGCTCGAGGACGAGCCGGCCCTCGAAGGCCTCGCAGTCGGCGTGCTGCACGGCCGGCTCGCCCCCGAGGACAAGGACGCGGTGATGCGTGACTTCGCCGCCGGCAAGATCGACGTGCTGGTCTCCACCACGGTCATCGAGGTCGGCGTCGACGTGCCCAACGCGACCGTCATGGTGGTCATGGACGCCGAGCGGTTCGGGGTCTCCCAGCTGCACCAGCTGCGCGGTCGCGTGGGACGTGGCAGCGCCCCTGGCCTGTGCCTCCTCATGACCGAGTCGGAGTCCGAGGTGGCGCTGGAACGGCTGACCGCTGTCGCCGAGACCACCGATGGCTTCAGCCTGGCCCGCCTCGACCTGACCCAGCGGCGCGAGGGCGACGTCCTCGGCGCCCGGCAGAGCGGCAGCCGTGGTGGCCTGCGCCACCTGAGCCTGCTGCGCGACGAGGACCTGATCCTGCAGGCCCGGGAGGACGCCCTGGCGCTGGTGACCGACGACCCGCAGCTCGAGCGGCACCCGCTCCTGCGCCAGCGCATCGCCGCTGCGCTGGACGAGGAGCAGGCTGCCTACCTGGAACGAGGATGACCCCCGCGTGACACGCATCATCAGCGGCCGCGCCGGGGGCCGGCGCATCCAGACCCCGCCGGGCAGCGGGACCAGGCCCACCAGCGACCGCGTCCGCGAGGCCCTGTTCTCCCGGCTGGAGCACCTCGACGTGCTCCAGGGGGCCCACGTGCTCGACCTGTATGCCGGGTCCGGCGCCCTCGGGCTCGAGGCCGCGAGCCGTGGGGCGGCCAGCGTGCTGCTGGTGGAGTCCGCGCGCGCCGCCGGGGCCGTGGCCAGGCGCAACACCGCCGACCTCGGCCTGCCCGGGGTCACGGTGCGGGTCGACACCGTCGAGCGGGCCCTGCTCGGCGGCCCGCCCCCCGGGGCCGGGCGCTTCGACCTCGTGCTCGCCGACCCGCCCTACGACGTCACCGAGGACGCCCTCGCCGACGTCCTGCAGCTGCTGGTCACCCACGAGTGGCTCGGCCCCGACGCGCTGGTCGTCGTCGAGCGATCCTCCCGCTCGCCCGAGCCGCGCTGGCCGGCCGGGCTGGACGCGGCGGGGGAGCGGCGCTACGGCGAGACGAAGATGTGGTTCGCCGACTTCGCCGGCGACCCCGAGGTCGCCTGAGCCGGCAGGCGTGCCGCGCGGTTGCCGCCGGCGGGCGCTCGGTCATGCTGGGCCCATGACCAAGCTCTCCCTTCCCCGCCCCACCGCCGGCGACGTCGTCGAGCTCATCCTCGAGGACCACCGGCTGTTCGAGGACCTGCTGCGCCAGCTGCGCGACGCCACCGCCGACCGGGAGGCCGCCCGCCAGGCCCTGGCCGACGTGCTCATCGCCCACGGCGAGGCCGAGGAGCAGGAGGTCTACCCCACGCTGGTGCGCAAGGACGCGATCGACACCGATGAGGCCGAGCACGGCGAGCACGAGCACGCCGAGGGCAACGAGAAGCTGCTGGTGCTCCTGGAGTGCAAGGGCACCGACACCCAGAAGTTCGACGACGCGGTCGAGGAGCTGCAGAAGGCGCTGATGCACCACATCGGCGAGGAGGAGCAGACCATCCTCAACCCGGCCCGCACAGAGGTGTCCGAGGCGGTCCGGGCAGAGCTGGGTGCCTCGTTCGCTGCCGCCCGCAACGCGCTGCTCGACGAGGGCCCCGGGTCGGTTGCCAACGTCCGCCGGATCGTGCAGGAGGCCGCCCGCGAGGGCAAGCTCGAGGACGACGAGGACGAGTGAGGGCGGGCCGGCACGCTGTCGGCAAGCACACGACATACCCGCGGGCGGACCCGGAGTGCCTCTTGGCGCTTCGGGTCCGCTGCTAGGTTCGAACCGTGAGCACTGTGCGCCGCTGCGTCTGCCCCGGGTCCTATGACCCCGTGACGGTCGGTCACGTCGATGTCATCTCCCGTGCGGCCGCCCTGTACGACGAGGTCGTCGTGGCGGTCCTGCACAACCCCGCCAAGAGCGGCACGCTGCCCGTCGAGCAGCGGCTGCAGCTGCTCAAGGCCGCGCTGGCCGACGTGCCCAACCTGCGCATCGAGGCCTACGCCAACACGCTGCTGGTCGACGTCTGCCGCGACGTCGGCGCCCAGGCCATCGTCAAGGGGCTGCGCGGCGGCACCGACTTCGCCTACGAGCTGCCGATGGCCCTGATGAACCGCCACCTGACCGGCGTCGAGACCGTCTTCCTGCCGGGGGACCCGCGTTTCGAGCACGTGTCGAGCTCGCTGGTCAAGGAGGTCGCCGCCCTCGGGGGCGACATCACCGGCCTGGTCGACGACGAGACCCGGGCAGCGCTGCTCGCGCGCCTGCGCCCGGCTGAAGGGAGCTGACGTGGACGTCCAGGACCTGCTGGAGCACATCACCGCCACCGTGCGCGAGGCCAAGGCCATGCCGATGTCCGCCTCGTGCCTGGTCAACCGGGCCGAGCTGCTCGAGGACCTCGACCGGCTCCGGTCCGCGCTGCCGGCCGACCTCGACCATGCGGACGCGCTGCTCAGCGACCGGGACGCCATCGTCGCCTCCGGCGAGGCGCAGGCGCACGACCTGCTGCGCGCCGCCCACGCCGAGCGGGAGCAGCTGCTGGAGCAGACGGAGGTGCTGGTCGCCGCCCGCGAGCGCGCCGCGACCGTCCTCGAGGACGCCCGGGCCGAGGCCAGCCGCCTGCTCAGCGACGCCGACGACTACGTCGACCGCAAGCTGGGCGAGTTCGAGGTGGTGCTGGGCCAGCTCACGGCGCAGGTCGGCAACGGCCGGGAGCGCCTGGCCGCGCGCCGGGAGGCCGACCTGGCCAGGCTCGGCGTCGCCGACGAGGACGACGACGCGCACCTGGCCCACGACCCGGCCACCGTGGACCTCGGCCCTGCGCTGGAGGCGGGGCGGCACGCGCACTAGCACCGCATTTGGGTGCGCGGTCCTCCCTCCGGTAACCTCATGCGTCGGTCCTCGTCCGTGCGCGGAGGAGGGCTGAGCCTGTGACGCAGACGCGCCACCGGACCAACGTGCACGCAACGGAGCCATGGACCGACTCGACCCGCGCCAGCCCCTGGTGTTCGACACCAAGGAGGTCGGCCGCCGACCGGGTTCCATGGCGAAGCTGTCTCGCACCGTCGAGGCCCCGGCAGACCTGGGCAGCGACGTCATCGCGGTGCCGCCCGGCCAGCCGGTCGAGCTGGAGCTGCGCATGGAGTCGGTCATGGAGGGTGTCCTCGTCACCGGTTCGGCCCGAGCCACGGCGACCGGCGCCTGCGTGCGGTGCCTGGATCCGGTCAGCGAAGAGCTGGACGTGACCTTCCAGGAGCTGTTCGCCTACGCCGATCGGGCGCAGCACCACCACGAGGTGGCCTCTGCGGACGACGATGACGACGAGCTCGTGCTCGTGGGCGACCTGCTCGACCTCGAGCCCGTGCTCCGGGACGCAGTGGTGCCTGCCCTGCCGTTCCAGCCGGTGTGCCGGGAGGACTGCCCGGGACTGTGCTCCGAGTGCGGGGCGCATCTCGCGGACGACCCGGAGCACCACCACGAGACGCTCGACCCCCGGTGGGCGGCTCTGCAGAACTTGACCAACAGCGGTACCGAAGAGAGAAGGAACTGACGTGGCTGTCCCGAAGCGGAAGACGTCGCGCTCCAACACCCGTTCGCGTCGCGCGAACTGGAAGACGACGGCGACCACGCTGACCGCGTGCCCGCAGTGCTCTGCCCCCAAGCAGCCGCACATCGCGTGCC
>DASSPC010000359.1:0-10260 GCA_035699865.1 Oryzihumus sp.
GTGCTCCATGATCCACTCGTTCACCGGCGCCGTGTGGCTCTGGATGACGAAGGCGTCGGAGCCGCGCACCGACTCCTCGTAGCGGACGTAGATCTCGCTGTTGGCGAACTCGTAGGCCTGCATCGGCACGAGGTCGGTGCCCAGCTGGTAGGCGACCTCCTCGGCGAGCTGGCGGTGGGCCCGACCGGAGAAGACCATGAGGTTCTTCTCGGTGGTGCGCTTCAGACCGGTCATGAGGCAGGGGTCCCTTCGGGGGCGTCGGGGCGGTCGGTCGGGCTGGTGGCGGCCGCCTCGGCGGCGTCTGCGGTGCGGGTGCCGGCGCGGGCCCGCGCGACCCACCCGGCGATGTTGCGCTGCCGGCCGCGGGCGACGGCGAGCTCGCCGGGGCCCACGTCGACGGTGACGGCCGAGCCGGCCGCGACGTAGCTGCCCGGGGCGATCGTGCGGGGGGCGACGATGACCGAGTTGGACCCGACGAAGCTGTGGTCACCGACCACGGTGGGGTACTTCTTCACCCCGTCGTAGTTGGCGAAGATCGTGCCGGCCCCGATGTTGGCGCCGGCGCCGATCGTGGCATCGCCGGCGTAGGTCAGGTGCGGGACCTTGCCGCCCTCGCCGATGGTGGTGTTCTTGGTCTCGACGAAGGTGCCGATCTTGCCCTTGGTGCCGAGCTCGGTGCCGGGGCGCAGGTAGGCGAACGGCCCGACGCTGGCGCCCTCGCCGATCACCGCGAGCGAGCCGTGGGTGCGCACGACGCTGGCGCCGTCGCGGACCTCCACGTCCTGCAGGGTGGTGTCCGGGCCGATCGTGACGCCGGAGCCGATGGTGGTCGCGCCCTTGAGCTGGGTGCCCGGCTGGATCACGGTGTCACGGCCGATGGTGACGTCGGCGTCCACCCACGTGCTGGCCGGGTCCACGACGGTGACGCCCTCGCGCATCCACCCCTCGAGGATGCGGCGGTTGAGCTCGGCGCCGAGCCGGGCGAGCTGGACGCGGTCGTTGACCCCCTCGGTCTGCCACAGGTCGGCGACCAGGTGCGCGCTGACCTTCAGGCCCTCCCGCCGGGCGATCGCGAGCACGTCGGTGAGGTACTTCTCGCCCTGGGCGTTGTCCGTGCCCACCTCGGCCAGCGCCTTGCGCAGCACGGTGGCGTCGAAGGCGTAGAGGCCGGAGTTGATCTCCGTGATCGCCCGCTGCTCGGCCGTGGCGTCCTTCTGCTCGACGATGCCGGCGACCTCGCCGTGCTCGTCACGCAGGATGCGGCCGTAACCGTGCGGGTCCTCCAGCGTCGCGGTGATCACGGTGACCGCGCTGCCGCTGGCGTGGTGGGCCTCGATCAGGTCGTGCAGCGTGGCCGCGGTCAGCAGCGGCACGTCGCCGTAGGTCACCAGCACGGTGCCCTCGAGGCCGGCGGGCAGCAGGTCCAGGGCGCACTCGGTGGCCCGCCCGGTGCCCGGCACCTCGTCCTGGTCGGCGATGACCGCCGTCGGGTCGACCTCGGCGACGTGCGCGGCGACGCGGTCGCGCTCGTGCCGGACGACCACCGCGAGGTGCTCGGGGTCGGCGCCGCGGGCGGCGGCGATGGCGTGACCCAGGAGGGTCCGCCCCGCGATCGGGTGCAGCACCTTGGGGGTGGCCGACTTCATGCGGGTGCCTTCGCCTGCGGCGAGGACGATGACGGCAGCCGGGCGGGAGGTAGTCACGCGGATGGGCTCCAGAAGGTCGACGTCGGAGGCCGACAGCGCACCGAGGGTTCCCGGCCACGCTGCCGCCGCCATGCTACCCGTCGGTCACGCCCGGTTCACCGCCGCGGTCCCGGCCGGTGCGCGCCCAGGCACGACCCGGCATACCTGCCCTGATCTGCGCGGACGCGCGCGTCCGGGCTGGCGTTCGGGCTCAAGTCCGGCTGACGTTCGGGCTGACGTTCGGGCTGACGTCGGGCTCAGTCGACGTCGTCGCCGTCGGGCAGCCGGTGCAGCCGCACCCGGCCGTCCTCGACCAGCATCGTGGTCAGCGAGCCGCGCCCCACCGGGATGCGCCACTGCTCGCCCTCGGTGTGCTCCAGGGCGGCCACCACGAGCCGGATCATCACCGCGTGGGAGACCACCGCGACGTGCTCGCCGGGGTGACGCCTGCCGATGAGCTGCAGGGCCGAGACCATCCGCTCCTGGGCGTCGCGCAGCCGCTCGCCGTTGGGGCACACGGCCCGCGAGGGCGAGGTCTTGTACAGCCGGAACGCGACCGGGTCGTACATCTCGGCCTCCTGGGAGGTCATCCCCTCCCACGCGCCGTAGTCGACGTTGATGAGGCCGTGCATGATCCGGAGGTCCGGCACCCCGGCCTCGTCGGCGATGATCTGCCCGGTGGCGATGGTGCGCCGCAGGCTGCCGGTGTAGACCGCGGCCAAGCCCACCTTCGACAGCTGGCGCGCCGCGTCGACCGCGTCCTGGTAGCCCTGCGCGTCGAGCGGGATGTCCCGGCGGCCCCGGTAGCGGTTCTCCACGTTCATCGTGGTGGTCCCGTGGCGGACGACGTAGATCGTGCAGGTGCGGGTCGAGAGGGTCTCGGCGGTGGGGACGGCCATGTCCTGGGACACGAGGGGCTCCTTGTCGATCTGGCGACGCCGTGCGTCAGCGGGTCCGGTGTTCGGGTCGCGCTTCGGTCAGCTCGTAGCCGTGCTCCAGCAACGGCTTGGCGATGACGCGCTCGAGCTGCTCGACCTGGGCGTCGTTGAGGTCCTGGCGCCACGCCTGGCCGCGGCTGGCCTGGAAGGAGTGCCGGGCGAAGCCGGCCTCGTACTGCGGCGTCCACTCCAGCCCGAGGAAGTCCAGGACGACCTCCATCTGGCCGCGCGGGTCGACCATGAAGTCCTCGAGGCGCACATCGAGCCAGTGCCCCGCCGGCGCCTGCTGCCGGGCCTGCGCGATGGCGTCCATGAGCACCTTCCAGCCGAGGCCGGCGAGCACGACGAAGGAGCGCCCCGACTCCTCCCACTCCTGCAGGTAGGCCTCCGGCAACGGGCCGAGGTACCAGCGCTCCGGCCCCTGGTAGCCGTCCCACCAGCCCATCTGCAGCCAGGAGTTGGCGACCGCCCGGCCGTCGCGGATCACGTTGACGTACTTCGCCTCGGGGTAGGCCGCTGACAACAGGCCGGAGCGCGGCCACCCGGTGAGGTGGTGCATGAACATCGGCTTGCCCTGGGCCTCGATCCGGCTGTCGAAGAACTCGCGGATCCGACGGACGAGCCAGGGCGTGGCGTCCGCGGCGACCAGGTCGCGCGTGGGCTGGGGGAAGATGCCGGACACCTGCCGCTCGAGCACCGACCAGCCCTCGGACGGGGCCACCCGCAGCCGGCCGCGCTCGAGCGCCCGTCGCCGGTCGCGGAACGGGCGCAGTGACGGGTCCCGTTCGTCCGCCCGGGCGAAGAGCGCGTTGTTCCAGCGGCCCTTGAGGTTGAGCCGGGAGAGCTTGTCGTCGACGTTGGACACGAAGCCGACGTCGGGGTGGCGCGCCACCAGCTCGGCGATCAGCGTCGAGCCGCAACGGCCGGTGCCCAGGACGAAGGTCAGCATCGGTCGGTCAAACCCCCTGGTGTCGAAGGATTCCGGGGGCGGGCGGTCCGCGTTCCCCACCTGTCCATTGCACGGGGCAGGTCCTGCCCGCAGATCCGACGAAGGGGTGATGCCGATGCCATGCAATCGCTCGTCCCGGGCTCGGGCGTTCGCGGGAATCGTGGGCGGGGACCCGCTCGGCCGCGAGCTCCTGGGGGGAACGGGGTCGGGGCCAGGTCAGCCGGAGACGCGCCCGGCGCCACACCCGAAGGAGAGCCACCATGCATGCATCGATCGCCCTTGCCCTCTCGGCTGCGCTGTCGCCGGCCGCCGGGGACGCGGGATCCACGACGTTCGCGGACTGGGAGATGAACGACCCGCCGTCATCGTCCACCGTGTCCGACAGCGGGCCGAACCACCTCGACGGCGCCATCAAGGGAGGCGCGAACCCCGATGGGGACACGCTGACGTTCGACGGGAAGTCGGGCTCGGTCACCGTCAAGGGCGCCACCAAGGTGCCTATCGGCAGCAAGCCCGTGACGGTGTCGGCCAGGCTCAAGTTCGCCAACGTCCCCGGCACCGACGTGGGGGACTACGACATCGTCCGCGCCACGCCGGGTGGGACGTTCCGGCTGGAGGTGGTGGCCCGCAAGAACCGCACCATCGCCCAGGCCCTGTGCTTCTTCAACGGCAGCAGCGCCAAGGCCAATCTCGTGGCCGGCCCTGACCTCGCCGACAACGAGTGGCACACGGTGGTGTGCAAGAAGACCGACAACGCGGTCACCCTGACCGTCGACGGCAACCAGGTCGGCACCAAGTCGGTCAAGATCGGCACCGTCACGCTGACCAAGGAGCCGCTCTACATCGGCTCCAAACCTGGCGGCGACTGGTACAAGGGCCAGCTCGACTGGGCCCGCATCGACCTCGGCTAGTCGACCGCAGGGTCACCGTGGGCCGACGGCCCACCTTCGCCGGCCGGTATGCCGTGGGGCTGCCGGCCGGTGGTCCGCCCGGACCGCGACGGGCTCACCTGGTCGTCGTGGGCACCGAGGAGCCGGTCGCGGGGCACCCGCTCGAGCCAGCTGCCGGCCAGCAGCGAGGTGACGACGGCCAGCAGCACGAGCACGGCGTAGAAGGACTGGTTGATGATGCCCGCGCCGAAGACGACCGAGGCGAGCACGATGCCGGGCCCACCGCGCGCGTTCATGGCCACCGCGAGGTTCACCGCGGCAGAGGAGGGCTGGCCGCCGAAGCGGGCGCCGGCATACACACTGACCGCCTTCACCGTGCAGGCAAACGCCAGGTAGGCCAGGAAGAACAGCGGGTTGAAGCTGTGCAGCAGGTCCAGCTGCAGGCCCACGACCGCGAAGTAGACCGGGACGAAGAAGGCGAACGCGAAGTCCTTGATCGCCACGGTGGCCCCCTCCTCCGCCGGGTTCGGCGCGGTCGTGGCCGAGCCGACGATGATCCCGGCGACGAAGGCACCGAAGAACGGCTGGATGCCGAGGAACACGCACAGCAGGCAGGCCAGCAGGAGGAAGACGAGCTGGAACGCGACAGGGCTGCGGCGGCGGACCAGGTTGACCCGGGAGGCCGCGGTGGCGCGGTAGAGCGGGCGGCCGACGAGCAGGCTCAGCCCGAGCACGCCCACCGTGGCGGCCGAGTGGTAGGCGAAGTCCCAGGAGGAGCCGGGGTCGATGCCGAGCGCGCCGGGCACCCCGAACAACGCAGTGGAGGGCTCGGCGGCGGCACCGAGCGCCACGGCGAGCACGATGTAGAGCAGCACGTCCTCGACCACGGCCGCGCCGATCACGATGCGGGAGAACGGAGTTCCCAGGATCCCGAGGTCGAACATGATGCGGGAGATGACCGGGATGCTGGTGACCGCCATGGCAATGCCGAAGACGAGAAGGAACGAGGTGTGGTTGCCCGACGGGCCGTAGAACGTGCGCTCGGCGACGAACGGCAGCACGGCCAGGCCGGCGAGGAACGGCAGGACGGTGCCCGTGCCCAGGATCCACGCCACCGTGCGCCCCTCCCGGCGCCGCACCGAGGAACGAACCTCGATGCCGGAGCAGTACATCAGGAGCAGCAGCCCGAGCTGGTAGGTCGAGCCGAGGACGGTCGCGGTCGTCCCGTGCGCCGGGAAGAGCCAGTGCTGCGCGGCCGGGGCCAGCGCGCCGAGGACGGTCGGGCCGAGCAGGAGCCCGCCGACGATCTCGCCGATGACCCGGGGCTGGCGCAGCCGGGCGAAGAGCTCTCCCACGCCGTGCGCGGCGACCAGGATGACGACGAGGGCGAGCAGGATGTGGGCGACGTCCGCCGTGCCAAGCGCCACGCTGTTCCCCGTTCGCCGGACGGTCCGATGTCCCTTCGATTAGAGGGCTGTTCGGCGGTAAGGCACTCGTCCACCCGTCGTAGCGGCGGGGGAACCCGCCCCGCGGCGCTCCTCGCCCGGATGCCGGAGCCGCACCTCGGGCATCTGGTGGAGACCCCGGTTCCCTGCGCCTGTAGGCCGATCCGCATGCCGCGCCGGTGGCCTCCCCGCCTGCGGAGGTCCACCCCGCGGGCGGAGGGGTTGTCGAAATCGCGGTGCCCGTTCGACATAGGGGTGTCAGGCTCACGTGGTGTCTGACCCGTGCGCAGCGCCTCCGCGGTCAGCCGGCCCGGCCCCGAAGGCGGGTCATCGCCGGACCCGGGTCGCTCCCGTCCTCCTCCGCGACGAGCTGCAGCAGCGACTCCGCCTCCTCGGCGCAGGCCGCGCAGCCACGCAGGTGCACGTCCATGCCCGGCACATCGATGTCGCCATGGCGGTG
The DNA here is from genome assembly GCA_035699865.1 of Oryzihumus sp. Classification (GTDB taxonomy): domain Bacteria; phylum Actinomycetota; class Actinomycetes; order Actinomycetales; family Dermatophilaceae; genus Oryzihumus. The sequence continues at coordinate 6,368 of DASSPC010000359.1, forward strand.
CAGGAGCGCCTCGACGTACTGGTCCATGAGCCGGAAGCAGTCGTCGCAGGACAGCCACGGCTCGGTCGGCAGGGTGAGGGAGCGGACCTGCTCCGGGGTCAGGTGCCTGAGGTCTCTGGTCATGATCCACCCGCTGATGTGGTCGGTGCCGGCATGTGTCCTGTCGCTACCAGGTGGGCCCTGAGCCGTGTCCGCACGTCGTGCAGCGCCTTGTACAGCGCCCCACGGGTGGTTCCCAACCGGTCGGCCAGCACGTCGATCGGCACCTGGTCGACCAGCAGGGCGAGCGCGATCCTGCGCTGGTACGGCGTGAGGGCCTGCTGGATCGCCCTGGCCACCGCCTGGCCGAGGTCGGCTGCCTCGGCGTGCTGCTCCGGGCCGGGGCCCGCGTCACGCCAGACGTCCGTGTCCTCCAGGGTCACCTCCCGGGCGGCCCACGCGTGCCGACGGACCTCCGTGGCCGCCTGGAGGATCGCGAACTTGTAGGCCCAGGTGGTGAAGCGGCTGCGTCCTTCGAAGGTGTCGAGCTTGGCAAGCAGCGCGGTCAGCGCCTCGTCGGCGGCACTGTTGGCGAGCTCGTCGCAGGTCCGGGCATCCGGTCGGGGCAGCATCGCCCGCATGCGCCACACCTGGTGTCGCGCCGCCCGGATCATCAGGTCGTGCAGGCGCCGAAGCGCCTCGTCCTGCTCGGGCCCGGGCAGCGCCAGCGCCCGTACCCAGTCCTCCGGGTCCTGACCGTGCTCCACGGGGCGCACGTCCTCGCGGCTGCGGCGGGCGAGCGTCACGGCCGCACCTCGGCGCCGTATGGGAGCAGGATCCGGGCGGCGAGCGCGGGCGCACACCCGCGGTCGACGAGCTGCAGCACCTCGTGCAGGTCGACCCCGGGGGTGCAGGCCAGGGTCGTGGCGAGGTCCGGGGGGAAGCCGGCGTCGAGGAGCCGGCAGCGGCGCCAGGTGGTGACGTCGCCGGGCGGTCCCTCACGCAGGCAGGCAGTGGGAGGTCCGGTCGGGTGAGTCGTGGTCATACCCGGTTTGCCGCCGGGACCGGCGCCGCTCTTACCCCCGGTATGACGGGGCCGCGCGGCAAGGAGCCGCGGGGCCAGGGGCCGCGAGGTAAGGAACGGGTCCCGCCGCGACGCACACACCATGACCAGCCTCTCCGCGGCCAGTGTCGCGGGCGGGTCCGAACAGCACAAGGAGACGCTTCCATGACCCACACCGAGCACGTCCCGACCGGCACCCCGGGAAGCACCGCACCCACCCGCCGGTGGGCGGCGGACCCGGCCTACCAGGCCTTCGTCATCCTCCGCAGCGCGTTCACCGTCGCACCCATCCTCTTCGGCGCCGACAAGTTCTTCCACGTGATGGTGAACTGGGACCGCTACCTGTCCCCCGCGATCGCCGGGCTCTCGCCCTTCACCGTGCACCAGACCATGCTCGTCGTCGGGGTGGTCGAGATCGCCGCCGGCGTCGTCGTGGCCGTCATCCCGCGCATCGGGGCGCCGATCGTCAGCCTGTGGCTGCTGGGCATCATCATCAACCTGCTGCTCATCCCGGGGTACTTCGACGTGGCCCTGCGCGACTTCGGGCTGCTGTTGGCATCGGTGGCGCTCTGGCGCCTGGCGACGGCGTACTCCGCGCGCCGGGCCGGGTCGGCCGCTATGGGCTGAGTGGCGGCCTGCCGCGACGGGGCGGAGTCGTCGACCACGTCACTGGTGACCAGTGCCCAGACGGTCTTGCCCTCCACGCCGTTGAGCACGGCTCCCCAGTCCGAGCACAGGGCGTCGATCAGGCGCAGGCCCCGGCCACTGGGGCCGTGGAGGTCCTCCGCCCGTCGGGGCAGTCGCGTCGAGCCGTCGGTGACGCTGAGGCGCAGCACCTGCTTCCCGGGGTGCGAGAGCCGGACGGTGAAGTCGGTGCGGGCGTGGAGGACCGCGTTCGTGGCCAGCTCGCTGAGAACCACCGCGGCCGCGTCGCCGACGGCCTGCAGGCTCCACAGGTCGAGCGTCTGCCGCAGGAACTGCCGGGTGTGCGAGACGGAGATCGGGTTCGGTGGCCAGGCTCGTTCACGGGAGGGTGGTGACGTGTGGGTGGTCATGGTGCAGCGCCGTGGGTAGATTCTGCGTCGGTCCCGCCGTGAGCCACCGCGACGCGGTGGCCGTGCCCTGACCGGACTCTGACTGTCTTCGACAGTACGCCTGTGGGTCATGCTCTGCTCACCGCTCACCGCTCACCGCCCACCGGCATCCGACCCAGCGCAGGCGCTGGTCGGCGATGTGTGTCAGCGGGGGCCGTGGCCAGTGGTGCCGTCGAGCAGTTCTCGTGCGGCATCCAGGTGGCCGGCGTGCCGTGCGGTCTCCTCGATCAGGTGCAGGGCGACCCAGCGAAGATCAGTGATGGGCTCGCCCGGCCAGTCGAGCCCATGTTCGCCGCGCAGGGACGCGTCCAGGTCGAGTGAGTGCAGGATCTCGTTGGAGATCCTGCACTGACGCCGGTAGTGCTCGATCACCGCTGCGCTGGCGTGTTCGGTCGTGAACGCCGCCTCGGGGTCGTAGGGCGGGTCGTCGATGCCGTCCGCCCAGCTCACCTGCGGTTGGCTCCCCAGGGCGACCCGCTGGAACCACATGGCCTCTGCGCCGGCCAGGTGCAGGACCAGGCCGATGGGCGTCCAGCCCGACGGAAGCACCGGTGAGTGCAGCTGGGACTCGTCCAGCCCCTCGATGATGGCCAGCACGGCGGCGCGCTGCTGGTCGAGGAAGTACTGCAGCCGGTCCCGCTCGCTGATCGCCGGTTCACCCACGGACTGACTGTAGGTGCCACGCCCGGACCGGGCACGCAGAACGTTCGCAGACACGCCTTCGGTGTGGGCAGGTGTGGGCAGACGGGCCCCCGACCCGACACCAGTGCACCCAGGTCGGCTCGGAGCTCCGCACCTGAGCACGCGCCCATCGGCTCAGGGGGCGGGCACCGGCTCGGACGACGCCTGCCACTCCCGCCTGATCAGCCCGTACACCCACGAGTCAGACACCTCGCCGTTCACGACGCAGTCCTCCCGCAACGTCCCTTCGCGCACGAATCCGAGCTTCTCCAGGACGCGGGCGGATGCCGCGTTGCGCGTATCCGTCTCGGCCTGGACGCGATTCAGGTTCAGCGTGTCGAATGCCCACTGCAGCACGGCGCGCGCGCCCTCCGTCGCGTAGCCGTGGCCCCATGCAGCATCGTCGAGGCAGTAGCCCATCGACGCGCTGCGGTAGTCCGGGTTCCACCGGGTCAGGCTGCACCAGCCGACGAACGCCCCGTCGGAAACCCGGTCCATGGCCAGCCGCGCCCCGGTGCCTGCCTCCGCCATCTGCCGGCAAGCCGTGATGAACCGCTCGGCGCGCACACGTTCGCTCCAGGGCGGCGCGTCCCAGTAGCGCAGCACATAGGCGTTGCTGTGCAGCGCGAAGAGGGCGTTCGCGTCCGCGTCGTTGAAGGGACGCAGCCGCAGGCGAGCGGTGTGCAGCGTGGGAGTCGACAAGGACATGCGTGCCATGGTGCCTTGTCACGGATGCCCGCCGCTCGCGTGAGCCTCTGACATCAGGCCGCCTCTGCGAGGCCCGCCAAAGAAACCGATCCCGACTGTCGACGGTGTCCACGGCTCCTTGAAGCGACCATGGGTCGGGCCACGCGCGGCTGTTCGCGGCGGAGGAGGGCGCTCCTTGCGAAGATGCAACCATGAGTCTCTCGACCGAGGAGCCGGGGTCCGTCCTTGAGCGTTGGCTTGCCGCTGGGGATCGCGGTGATGTCGACGCGTTCGACGAACTGCTTCATGAGGATGCCGTGATCCACGCACCGCGCGGCCTGTCGACCAGCAGTCGCGAATCCGAGAAGCAGGTCTGGCGGGAAGCCTTG
>DASSPC010000360.1:0-3976 GCA_035699865.1 Oryzihumus sp.
GGCCGGTCAGCGGACCGTCAGCACGTGCTCGCCGGCCGCGACGACCTCACCCACCACCGGCGCGCCCGGCACCTCCCCGACGACCAGCAGGCCACCGCTCGTCTGGGCATCGGCGAGCAGCAGCAGCTCGTCCTCGGGCACCGTGGCGGACAGGTGTGGCCGCACCCAGTCCAGGTTGCGTCGGGTGCCACCGCTGACGAAGCCGTCACGCAGCGCCTCCCGGGCGCCGTCGAGGTAGGGCACCGCGGCCGCGTCGACGACCGCGCTGACCCCGGAGGCCCGGGCCATGCTGAACAGGTGACCGAGCAGCCCGAAGCCGGTGACGTCCGTGGCTGCCCGCACCCCCGCGGCAAGGGCGGCACGGGAGGCGTCGACGTTGAGGGTGGTCATCGCGGCCACGGCCTGGGGGAACACCTCGCCGGTCGACTTGTGCCGGTTGTTCAGCACGCCGATCCCGAGCGGCTTGGTGAGGCTGAGCGGCATACCGGCTTGTGCTGCGTCGTGGCGCATCAGGCGCTCGGGGTCGGCGACCCCGGTGACGGCCATGCCGTACTTCGGCTCCGGGTCGTCGATGCTGTGGCCTCCCGCGACGTGACACCCCGCCGCGCGGGCGACGTCCGCCCCGCCGCGCAGGACCTCGGCGAGCAGCTCCACCGGGAGCACGTCTCGGGGCCAGCCGACGAGGTTGACCGCGACGACCGGCCGCCCGCCCATCGCGTAGACGTCGGACAGCGCGTTGGCGGCCGCGATCCGGCCGAAGTCGTAGGCGTCGTCGACGACCGGCGTGAAGAAGTCGGCGGTGACGACGACGGCGACCCCCGCCTCGATGCGCACCACGGCCGCGTCGTCGCCGGTCCCGAGGCCGACGACCACGTCCGGGTGCGCCGGCCCGACCAGACCCCGGAGGACCGACTCGAGCTCACCCGGAGGGATCTTGCAGGCACAGCCGCCGCCGCGGGCGTACTGCGTGAGGCGGGGGCTGGCGGTCACACCGGTCATGGCTCTGACCTAACCACGAGCCCACCGGCACGGCGAGACGTCCGGGCGTGGGCAGGGCGCCCCGCCCAGGAGGCTGCGACGTCGCGGCCGCAGCCTGCTGTGAACGGTGCCGGCCTCAGCCGCCCTGGGCGGTCGGGTCCGGCTCCTCGGCCTCGTCGTGTCCGGACGTGCCCTGGCCCGGCCACGGTGGCGCTTCGGTCGAGGCCTCCTGCAGCGCCGTCTGCAGCTCGGCGTCGTCGGCGATCTCCGCGCGTGCCTCCTCGACTGCGTGCAGCCGGTCGGAGCCTTCGGGCTGACCCTCCTGCTCGTGTGCCGGTGTGCTCTCGTCGCTCATCTGCTGCCTCCCGTGGTCGGGTCGTGGACCTCACGAACGTACCCGCCGCACGCCGACGCCACACCTGCGTCCGGCCCGCTCGCCCGGCGTCGCGTGACCTGCTTGACTGGCCCCCTCGTCGTCCGGCCCCGCGTGGGCCGGCGCGCGAGGGAGGCGTGAAGGTGCCTGGTGGCCCTCCCGGTCTTCAAAACCGGTGTGACCCGGCATCCGGGTCAGGCGGGTTCGATTCCCGTCCGCCTCCGCCAGAGCTGTTCGCGAAATTACGGGTGTTGTGTTCGCGAAATTCGGTGAGCGTTTGGTCCTGCCGTCCTGGAGCCAAGGGACCCCCGGCGACCAAGGTCGCGGCGGGTCAGCGGCCAACATCCTCAACCCGCACTCGAGATCCGCGCGTTGCATACACGCGGGCTCCGACTTCAGAACTGGATCGTGCAAGACGGGGAGATTCCCGAGCTACACACCGGCTCTACGCTCCACGACCATGCCGTGCGCGCGTCGTGCTGGAGCATCCGGGAAACACCGGCACAGGAAGGGGTTATAGAGCTCCCGGGACCGGACCCGTCGGGAGACAACGCCCCGCATTACGAACTCACCGGCACCGTCGAATGGGGCCAAGAGGCCTCCCCCGAGAACTACATCCTGGAACGGTTCTCGCCCGACTTTTTCGTCCCCGTTGTGGGGACCCGTGCGGCCGTCGTGTGCAGGCTCGAGGTGATGGCCGTGCACGAAACCGAGGACTTCGGCTACCCCGAACTAGGGCGTGACTGGGTCGTCCAGCACCTCAAGCTCCAGCACCGGGCACTCGTACCCGTTCCGGGGCACGCACGAACGTGGAACGTCGACAAGGTCCTCCACGTGGACGATATCGAGAGGATGCACCGGTGGGCCGACGAGACGAGCGGCGACCACGTCACCTACCTGCTCGACCTGCAGCTACCGACCTAACGCCCCGTTCCGCATCTGCCCCGAGTCGCGCTTTCGCCGGGGCCCTCCGCGCGGGCCGACTATTGACAACCGGGCTGCGGGAAGTCGCCGGCGACTCGCCGCTGCAACCGGCCGGGCACGGTTCTCACCATCGACGATCTTGGGGACCACCTGGTATTTGCCCGGGCGGGACGCGCACTCATCTCGCCGATCCCGACCCGCGGTGCCATGTCCATGCGGTGGAACGAGGAATGCCCGTCGGCGGACTTGCGATGCTCGGGACGACCGAGCGGCCTTTCGCAGCCGTTCGTGTGCGTCACTCACCGCTCGACTTGCGTCGCCAGCTGACGCAGTACCAGCCGGCGAATCAGGGCGCTGGCCGGCCCGATGACCACCCAGTAGGCCTTGAAGCGCCGCCCACTGCTGGGATCGGTGGTGGCCACGCGGGTCTCGGTGGTCACCCGCGTCCGGTACGGCCCGTCCGGGTCCGCGCGGATCGAGAACGCGATCTTCGCGTACCCGGGCTCCGAGAAGGCAGCAAACGACTCGCGGTCGACGACGACGGGAGCCTCGTTGCCGATGCGCCAGGGTTGCGTGAGCATGCCGAAGGCGATCTCTTCCGGCCCGTCAGTGAGCGGCGTCCACCCTGCCCGGGGCATGTCGGACAGGGTGAACGGCGGCGGAACCGGCGTGGCGCGAACGCCGAACCGTGCCCGAAGCCGGCCAGGCAGGGCCCGAAGGTCGAGCAGTGCCCGGACGACCGGGATCCTCGTCAGGTCGGTCTGACCGATGGCCACTCGGACGGCGTCGACCTCGGCGTCCAGCAGGCGGGAGTGGCGCTCTCGGACGTCGAAGGCGGGCAGGTACTGGTTCAGGATGCCCTGGGCGTGACCCTCGGCCTCGAGGTGGTCTCGGAGCAGGGTCCACCTGCGTCGCTCCTGACGTCCGCCGATCGGGGCGAACACCGGAGCAAGGAGGCGCACGGCGCCTTTGGGTCGTGCCTGCCAGGACCACCGCAGCAGGGTGCCGGCAGTGGTCGGGGTGAAGGAAAGGGTCCCCGTGAAGTCTGCGGCCGCCATACGAGTGGTCGAGGCGAGCAGGTGTGGTCGGTCGAACGCGGTGTACTCGATGTCCATGCCGACAGGCCGGCGGCCGGCGCGGATGGTGGCGCGGAACCGGGTGCCGGCACCGATCGGCCCCGGGGTGACCTTCTCCGACACGAGCATGTCGGGGTTGTAGGTGGGCTCGTTGCGCTCGTCCGCTACGAAGTCGAAGACGTCCTCGACCGGGCGGCGGATGTGCACCTCGCCCTGGATGCGCGCCACGATGCCGTCCTCCCCGACTCAGTCCGCTAACGGCTCTGCTTTCGCGGTAGGCGCCCCGCGCGCCGGTCGAGGAACCAGCCCGCCGACGGCGTGGCGGTCGTCGCGGCCGGTTGCTCAGCCCAACCCCGGCATTTCAGCAGCGTAGACCCGTGCCCGCCTGCCGAACAGGCTGAGCGCGACGGACCAGGCGGCCAGCGACGTTGGGCACGGTCCGGCTCGGCGCACAAGCACCGTTCGGCCGGTCGGGTCGCACCGTCGCGCTGCGCCCTCAGTGTGATCCCCAGGAGCCACAAGCGGGGCACGCTCAGACCAGCCGTCAGGGCGGCGGCTGGCGAGCAAGGAGCGAGGGAGCGCCCCGCAGCGCGGCCGGACACGTCCCGGCTCACACCCGCCGGCG
>DASSPC010000361.1:0-5659 GCA_035699865.1 Oryzihumus sp.
TGGCCTCCTCGCGGATCGGCATGTCGTCACGCCACTCCGGGACCCGCTCCCGGATGATCCGGACCCCGTCGAAGGCCTGGTCCAGCAACGGCCGACGTCCCGAGCCCACCCGGCGCCCGACGTAGTCGTCGAAGAACACCATGGGGCCGGTCGTAGGGCGTACGTGCGCCACCGCGACCCACCCGCGGTCGCGCGAGCGCGCCCACAGGACCAGGTCGGCGAAGGACAGGTCCGAGAGCAGCTGCCAGTCCCCGACCAGCAGGTGCAGCCACTCGACGTCCGCGGGCGTCAGGTCGGTCTGCTCCCGCAGCACGTCGGTCAGGGTCGGCACACCAGCGAGCCTAGTCGGGACCGGGCCGCCGGCGACGCAGGTGACCGCGGATCGGAAGCCGTTGGCACGACTGCCGATCCGCGGTCACACGCGACCTCAGACGGTGGCGGACCCGCTGCGGATCACGCCACGCAACGTGCGCAGCGCCACGGACAGCGCCGAGATGCCGGGGTGCTCCAGGCGCTGGATGCCCGAGAGCGCCACCCGGGCCCGGGACAGCTGCTCTGCGTTGGCCGCCGACCAGGCGTCGATCCGCTCCCGCGGGTCCGCACCCGGCTCGGTGCCCTCCAGGACCGACTTGGTGAGGGCCTCCAGCACGGCATACAGGTCGTCGCGCAGCGCGGCCCGGGCCAGGGCGTCCCAACGGTCGTCGCGGGGCAGCATCGTGACCTGGCCGAGCATCGCGTCGATGCCGAACCGCTCGGAGAGCGCGAAGTACAGCGGCGCGACCTCGGTAGCCTCACGGCCGGTGTCGGCGGCGATCTCCACCACGTCCAGCAGCGAGAACCGGTCGAGCAGGCCGGCAGCATCGGTCGCCATGTCACCGGGGGCACCGACGTGCTCCAGCTCCCGGGACCGGCGCTCGAGCCGCTTGCGCTCGTTGCCCTGCAGCAGCTGGGGCACCTGCGGGCCGAGGTGCTCGACGACCCCACGGAACCGCTCGACCTCGGCGGCCACGTCCAGCGTCGCCGGACGGTTCTGCAGGAACCAGCGCACCGCGCGGTCCAGCAGCCGGCGGAACTCCAGGTAGAGCGCGGTCTGCGTCCCCGTGGACACGACGTTGTCGAGGTCCTCCACGGCGGTGACGTAGTCGCGCAGGTTGAACACCTCGCGGCACACGACGTAGGCGCGGGCGACCTGCTCCGGCGTCGCCCCGGTCTCCTCCGAGGCCCGGAAGGCGAACGTGATGCCGCCTCGGTTGACCATGGAGTTGACCACGGCGTTGGTGACGATCTCGCGGCGCAGCGGGTGGCTGGCCAGCTCCTGCTGGTAGTGCTCGCGGATCGGCTCGGGGAAGTAGTCGGTCAGCGTCGCCTGGAACCACGGGTCGTCGGGCAGCCCGGTCGGCAGCAGGTCCTCCTTGAGGGCCAGCTTGGCGTAGGCCACCAGGACGGAGAACTCCGGCGACTTCAGGCCCAGGCCCGCGTCCTGACGGCGGTCGATCTCGCTGTCCGAGGGCAGGAACTCCAGCTCGCGGTCGAGGTCGCCGCGCTCCTCCAGCCAGTGGATGAGGCGCTTGTGCACGGGCAGCATCGCGTGCTCCTGCGCCCGGGCGTTGCCGAGCAGGACGTTCTGCTCGTAGTTGTCCCGCAGCACCTGCTGGGCGACCTCGTCGGTCATCGACGCCAGCACGGTGTTGCGCTGCTTCAGGGTCAGGTCGCCGTCGCGCATCAACCCGGTCAGCAGGATCTTGATGTTGACCTCGTGGTCGGAGGTGTCCACACCGGCGGAGTTGTCGATCGCGTCGGTGTTGACCCGCACCCCGGCGAAGGATGCCTCGATGCGGCCGAGCTGGCTCAGGCCGAGGTTGCCGCCCTCACCGATCACCTTGCAGCGCAACGCGTTGCCGTCGACGCGGATGGCGTCGTTGGCCCGGTCGCCGATGTCGGCGTGGGACTCCGAGGACGCCTTGACGTAGGTGCCGATGCCGCCGTTCCACAGCAGGTCGACCGGCGCCAGCAGGATCGCCTTCATCAGCTCGGCGGGGGTCATCGTGCCCACCCCGCGCGGCAGCCCGAGCGCCGCCGCGGCCTGCTCGCTGATCGGCACCGCCTTGGCCGAACGCGGGAACACCCCGCCGCCCTCGCTGATCAGGCTGCTGTCGTAGTCGGCCCACGAGGAGCGGGGCAGGTCGAACAGCCGGCGGCGCTCGACGAAGGACGTGGCCGAGACCGGGTTGGGGTCGAGGAAGATGTGCCGGTGGTCGAACGCGGCCACGAGCCGGATGTGCTCCGAGAGCAGCATCCCGTTGCCGAAGACGTCGCCGCTCATGTCGCCGACGCCGACCGCGGTGAAGTCCTCCTTCTGCGTGTCCACGCCCATCTCGCGGAAGTGCCGCTTGACCGACTCCCAGGCGCCACGGGCGGTGATGCCCATGGCCTTGTGGTCGTAGCCGGCCGAGCCACCGGAGGCGAACGCGTCGTCGAGCCAGAAGCCGTAGGACTGCGCCACCCCGTTGGCGATGTCGGAGAAGGTCGCGGTGCCCTTGTCGGCGGCGACGACCAGGTAGGTGTCGTCCTCGTCGTGGCGGACCACGTGCTGCGGCGGGACGGCCTCGGTGCCGACGAGGTTGTCGGTCACGTCGAGCATCCCCGAGATGAACAGCTTGTATGACGCGACCCCCTCCGCGAGCCATGCGTCGCGGTCGACGGTCGGGTCGGGCAGGGCCTTGGCGAAGAACCCGCCCTTGGACCCGGTGGGCACGATGACGGCGTTCTTGACCATCTGCGCCTTGACCAGGCCGAGCACCTCGGTGCGGAAGTCCTCGCGCCGGTCGCTCCAGCGCAGGCCACCGCGGGCGACCTTGCCGAAGCGCAGGTGCACGCCCTCGACGCGGGGGCTGTAGACCCAGATCTCGAACATCGGCCGCGGCGCGGGCAGGTCCGGCACCTTCTTGGGGTCCAGCTTGAAGCTGACGTAGCCCTTGGGCATCCCGTCGGCGTCGGGCTGGAAGTAGTTGGTGCGCAGCGTCGCCCGGATGACTCCGAGGAACGCCCGGATGATCCGGTCGTGGTCGAGGCTGGCGACCTGCTCCAGCGCCGACTCGATCGCGTCGCCGACGGCCTGCTGGGCGTCCTCGCGGGCCTGCCCGTCCGTGCCGGCGGCGGGGTCGAAGCGCGCCTCGAACAGCGAGACCAGCTGCGCGGCGATGGCGACGTTCGAGACCAGGGCGGCCTCGACGTACTCCTGGCTGAAGGTGGACCCGGTCTGGCGCAGGTACTTGGCCACGGCGCGCAGGATGACCACCTGGCGCCAGGTCAGCCCGGCCTCGAGGACGAGGGCGTTGAACCCGTCGCTCTCGGCGCGGCTGTCCCACACCGCGGAGAACGCGTCCTGGAACAGCTCGCGCACCCCGCCGTCGCCCACCCCGCCGGCCCAGGCGTCCGAGCGCGGCGCGACCAGGCCGAAGTCGTAGACGTAGACGGTCACCCCGTCGGCGCGGTCGATCTCGTAGGGCCGCTCGTCGACGACCTCCACCCCGAGGTGGGTGAACAGCGGCAGCACCGCGGTCAGCGACAGCGGGCCGCGGCGGTAGAGCTTGAAGCGGCGCTCCTGGGCCGGGCTGCCCGGCTCCTGGTAGAGGTTGAGCCGCACCGAGTCCTCGGACTCCAGCGCCTCGATGTGGCGCAGGTCGACGATGCCGACCCGGGGGGTGAAGTCCTCCTTGTAGGCCTCGGGGAACGCCTTGCCGTACAACCCGATCAGGCGGGCGGCCGCCTCCTCGCCGTGCTCGGCGCGGGCGACCTCGCCGAGGTCCTCGTCCCAGGTGCGGGTCGCGTCGACGATCTGCTGCTCCAGCAGGGCCTCGTCGACCTCGGGGATGGCCTCGCCGGAGCGCACCCGCACGACGAAGTGCAGCCGGGCGAGCACCGACTCGGACACGCGGGTGGTGTAGTCGACGCTGGCGCCGTGGAACGCCGCGCGCAGCAGCGCCTCCATCTTCAGCCGCACCGCCGTGGTGTAGCGGTCGCGCGGGATGTAGACCAGGCACGACATGAACCGGCCGTACTCGTCACGGCGCAGGAACAGCCGGGTCCGCCGGCGCTCCTGCAGGTGCAGCACCGCGGTCGCGATCTCGGTCAGCGCCTCGGTCTCGGTCTGGAACAGCTCGTCACGCGGGTAGGTCTCGAGCACCTCGAGCAGGTCCTTGCCCGAGTGGCTGTCGGCGGTGAAGCCGGTGCCCTGAAGCACCTTGCGGACCTTGTTGTCGATGATCGGCACCCGCAGCACCGACTCGGTGTAGGCGCTGGAGGTGAACAGGCCCAGGAACCGTCGCTCGCCGGTGACGTTGCCGTGCTCGTCGAACGTCTTGACCCCGACGTAGTCGAGGTAGGTGGAGCGGTGCACCGTGGCGCGGGAGTTGGCCTTGGTGATGATCAGCAGGTGGTTGTCACGGGCCTTGGCGCGGGCCTCGGGGGTGAGCCGGCTGAAGCTGACCGACTGCGGCTGGTCGTAGCGCAGCAGGCCCAGCCCGGTGCTCGGCACGGCGCGCAGGACGTCGTCGCCGTCCTCGGTGGCCAGGGCGTACTCGCGGTAGCCGAGGAAGGTGAAGTGGTTGTCGGCCAGCCAGTTCAGCAGCCGACGGGTCTCGGCGACCTCCTCGGGGTCCACGCCGACCGGCGGGTGGGCCGCGAGCGACTCGGCGATCTCCGAGCAGGTGCTGCGCATCTTGGGCCAGTCCTCGACGGACTCGCGCACGTCGGAGAGCACCTTGGACAGGCCGGCGGCGATGGCCGCGCGCTCGTCCTCGTCGCTCTCGCGATCGACCTCCACGTGCATCCACGACTCGACGCCCTGGCCGAAGGCGTTGTCGTCGAGGCTGTCGACGTCGAGGATCTCCTCGAGCTCGCCGGCGGCGTTACGGCGGACGGTCAGCTGCGGGTGGACCACGAGGTAGACCGAGCGCTCCTGGCGGGACAGCTCGGCGGTGACCGAGTCGACCAGGAACGGCATGTCGTCGGTGACGATCTCGATGACCGTGTGCCCGCTGGACCAGCCCTGCTCCTCCACCGTCGGGGTGAAGACCCGCACGTTGGCGGTGCCGACGGGTCGGGACTGGGCGAGCTGCTTGTGCGACAGGGCCGCGCCGAGGAGGTCCTCCGGCGCGCGGGCGAGCAGGTCCTCGGTCGCGACGTGCCGGTAGTACCGGCGCAGGAACCGCTCGAGGGCTTCACCCCCCGCCCGTTCTGCGAGCTCCGCTGCGGAGCGGAGCAACTGCGACCGGGACTGCTCAAGCGACGCCGACATGGCTGAAAGTTCCTCACCCAGATAAGCCCTGGCGCACGCCGTTGTGCGCCCGGCCCGAGCCTAGCGCTGCCACATGGGCGCTCGTGGCCGGGTTCGGGGACCCGGCCACACGGCATACCGGCCCGGGTATGCCGTGTGCTCACCTCACAGCGCGCCGCGCATCTCCCACAGCAACGGGTAGAAGCGCATGGGCAGCCGGCTGCGCAGGTAGGGGGCGCCGGAGGAGCCACCGGTGCCCGACTTCGTGCCGATCTGGCGCTCGACCATGGTCACGTGGCGCGCCCGCCACGCCGCCTGCTGCTCGTCGTGCTCGAGCAGCACCTCGGCCAGCTCCCAGATCTCGCCGTAGGTGCCGCGGTC
>DASSPC010000362.1:0-2326 GCA_035699865.1 Oryzihumus sp.
GGTCTCGAGCATGAACAGCGTGATGCCCTTGGCGCCCTTGGACGGGTCGGTGCGGGCCGCGACGATGATGAGGTCGCCCTGGTAGCCGTTGGTGATGAACGTCTTGGAGCCGTTGACGACCCAGTCGTCACCGTCGCGCACCGCAGTGGTCTTCAGCGCCGCGAGGTCGGAGCCACCGGAGGGCTCGGTCATGGCGATGCCGCAGATCAGCTCGCCGGCGGCCATGCCGGGCAGCCAGCGCTGCTTCTGCTCCTCGGTGCCGAGGTCGACGATGTAGGGCGGGCAGACGTCGGCGTGGATGCCGAAGCAGGAGGACACCGCGGCGTTGAACTTCGAGAACTCCTCCGCCGCCACCGCGTTGAACAGGAAGTCGTCGGCACCGGCGCCGCCGTACTCCTCGGGGATGTCCAGGCCGAGCAGGCCCTGCTTGCCGGCCTCGAGCCAGACGGCGCGGTCGATCGACTTGGCCGTGATGAAGTCCTCTGCGCGGGGCTTCAGGCTCCGCTCGACGAACTCGCGGACGGACGCACGGAAGGCCTCGTGGTCGGGGCCGTACACGTTGCGGGGCATGGGCTACCTCCGAGTAACTAAGCGCTTGCTTAGTCTTCGGCAGGTGGGCCATGCTGTCAACCATGACGAACGCCACGTCGACCACCGGCGACACGGTGGGCGGGACGGCTCGCCGGGCCCCGGACACCGTGCAGCGGCTCATCGACGCCGCGGCCGACGCCTTCGCGGACAAGGGGTTCCACGCCACCACCACCCGGGACATCGCGGCCCGGGCGGGCCTGAGCCCGGCCGGCGTCTACGTGCACTTCGCCAGCAAGGAGGACCTGCTCTTCCAGCTGAGCCACCTGGGCCACACCGCCGCGCTGGAGCTGGTGCAGGCCGCCCGTGAGCGGGCCGCTACGCCCCGCGACCAGGTCGCCGCGATCGTCTCGGACTTCGCGCGCTGGCACGCCGAGCACTTCCGCACCGCACGGATCGTGCAGTACGAGTTCCCCCACCTGTCCCCCGAGCACCGCGACCAGGTGCTGGCCCAGCGCAAGCAGATCGACGCCGTGGTGCGCCAGGTGCTGACCGCAGGCGTGCGCACCGGCGACTTCGAGGTGCCGGACGTGCCCGGGACCACGCTGGCCCTGCTGTCGATGTGCATCGACGTCGCCCGCTGGTACGAGCCGGGGATCCGGCGCACCCCCGAGGCGATCGGCGCGGCATACGGGCAGCTGGCCCAGCGGCTCGTCCGCCCCTGACCCCACTGAAGGGCTGAACCCACCGGCAGCACGCAGCCCGCGCCCCCTCCAGGGGACGCGGGCTCCGTCGTGTGCGCGGCATGCCGGGTGGCTCAGTCGCGGGTCAGCTTGCGGTAGGTGACCCGGTGCGGGCGCGCGGCGTCGGCGCCGAGCCGCTCGACCTTGTTCTTCTCGTAGGACTCGAAGTTGCCCTCGAACCAGAACCAGGAGCTCGGGTCCTCCTCGGTGCCCTCGTAGGCGAGGATGTGCGTCACCACGCGGTCGAGGAACCACCGGTCGTGGCTGATGACCACGGCGCAGCCGGGGAAGTCCAGGAGGGCGTTCTCCAGCGAGCCCAGGGTCTCGACGTCGAGGTCGTTGGTGGGCTCGTCGAGCAGGAGCAGGTTGCCGCCCTGCTTGAGGGTCAGCGCCAGGTTGAGCCGGTTGCGCTCACCGCCGGAGAGCACGCCGGTGGGCTTCTGCTGGTCCGGGCCCTTGAAGCCGAAGCTGGACACGTAGGCCCGGGAAGGGATCTCGACGTTGCCGACCTGGATGTAGTCCAGGCCGTCCGAGACCGTCTCCCAGACGTTGCGCTTGGGGTCCAGGCCGGCGCGGTTCTGGTCGACGTAGGAGATCTTGACCGTCTCGCCGACCTTGACCGTGCCGTCGTCGGGCTCCTCGAAGCCGACGATGGTCTTGAACAGCGTGGTCTTGCCGACACCGTTGGGGCCGATGACACCGACGATGCCGTTGCGCGGCAGCGTGAAGCTCAGGTCGTTGATGAGGACCCGGTCCTCGAAGCCCTTGCGCAGGTGGTCGACCTCGATGACGACGCTGCCCAGGCGCGGGCCCGGCGGGATCTGGATCTCCTCGAAGTCGAGCTTGCGGGTGCGCTCGGCCTCGGCGGCCATCTCCTCGTAGCGGGCCAGACGCGACTTGGACTTGGTCTGGCGGGCCTTGGCGTTGGAGCGGACCCACTCCAGCTCGTCCTTGAGGCGCTTGGCCAGCTTGGCGTCCTTCTTGCCCTGGACCTGCAGGCGCTCCTGCTTCTTCTCCAGGTAGGTCGAGTAGTTGCCCTCGTAGGGGTAGAGGTG
>DASSPC010000363.1:0-4909 GCA_035699865.1 Oryzihumus sp.
GGTCGTCACCGCGTGGAACGGTTTGGCCATCGCGGCGCTGGCCGAGGCGGGAGCGCTGCTGGACGACCCGGCCCTGCTCGAGGCCGCCGCCCGCTGCGCCCGCTTCGTCGTGGACACCCACATCGTCGAGGGGCGGCTGCGCCGCACCTCCCGCGACGGGCGGGTGGGTGGGGCGGCCGGGGTCGCGGACGACCACGGCGACCTCGCGGAGGGGCTGCTGGCGCTGCACCAGGCCACCGGTGACCCCCAGTGGCTCGAGGTGGCGGGCAGGGTGCTGGACCTGGCGCTGACCCACTTCGACGACGGACGGGGCGGGTTCCACGACCCCGCCGACGACGCCGAGGAGCTGTTCACCCGCCCGCGCAGCGACGCGGACAACGCCGAGCCGTGTGGGCAGTCCTCGATCGCCCACGCCCTGCTGACCTGGTCGGCCCTGACCGGCTCCGCGGAGCACCGAGACCGGGCCGACGCCGCAGTCGCGGCCGCCGGCGCGCTGGCGGGCCGGGACCCGCGCTTCGCCGGGTGGACCCTCGCCGCCGCCGAGGCCTCCCTGGCAGGGCCGCTCCAGGTCGCCGTCGTCGGCGAGGACGCCCACGCCGCAACGCTGCTGGACGTGGCTCGTCGCTCCCCCTCCCCCGGGCTCGTGCTCGCCGCGGGCGCACCGGACGCACCCGGCAAACCGCTGCTGGCGGACCGGCCGCTCGTGGCGGGCGAGTCGGCCGCCTACGTGTGCCGCGGGTTCGTCTGCGACGCGCCGGTCACCGACGCCGCCGCCCTGCGGGTGGCCCTGCAGCGCGGCTGACCCGGCCGGGGTGCCGAACCGCCCCTGCCGCGGGACCATGAGGCATGACGCGTGCCCCCGAGAGCGTCCACAGCATCGCCGCCTCGACGCTCGGTGACCTGCCGGACGACCGGCTCGAGCTGTTCCGCGTGCGGCTCGACCGGTGGTGGGCCGACCTGTGGCACGGGCTGCGTGGCGTCTACTCCCCGGCCGCGACCGAGGAGGTCGCCAAGCGGCTGGTCGTCCTGGCCGCCACGGCCTACCGCGAGCGCGACCCCGAGCTGCACCGGCTGGACCTGGAGCGCACGCTGCAGCCGGACTGGTTCCAGTGCGAGCAGATGCTGGGCTACGCGGCCTACACCGAGCGGTTCGCCGGCGACCTCGACGGGGTGCGCAAGAAGATCCCCTACCTGGAGGAGCTGGGGGTCACCTACCTGCACCTCATGCCGCTGCTGCTGCCCCGCGACGGGGACAACGACGGCGGCTACGCCGTGGCGGACTACCGCAGGGTGCGACCGGACCTCGGCTCGGTCGAGGACCTGCGCGAGCTGGCCTCGGCGCTGCGGCGGTCCGGGATCAGCCTGTGCCTGGACCTGGTGCTCAACCACGTCGCACGCGAGCACGAGTGGGCGGTGCAGGCCCGCCAGGGCAGCGAGAAGCACCGTGCCTACTTCCACCTCTTCCCCGACCGGCGCGAGCCGGACGCCTACGAGCAGACCCTGCCGGAAGTGTTCCCCGACTTCGCCCCGGGCAGCTTCACCTGGGACGACGAGGTCGGCGCATGGGTGTGGACGACGTTCAACGCCTGGCAGTGGGACCTCAACTGGGCCAACCCGGACGTCCTCGCCGAGTTCGCCGACATCATGCTGTTCCTGGCCAACCTCGGCGTGGAGGTGCTCCGGCTCGACGCGATCGCCTTCCTGTGGAAGCGCGTCGGCACCACGTGCCAGAACCAGCCCGAGGTCCACCACCTCACCCAGGCCCTCCGAGCGGTGATGCGGATCGCTTGTCCCGCAACGGTTTTCAAGGCTGAGGCGATCGTGAGCCCCCGCGACCTGCTGCAGTACCTCGGGCAGGGCAGCCACCACGGCAAGGTCAGCGACCTCGCCTACCACAACGCCCTCATGGTGCAGGTCTGGTCGATGCTGGCGGCGAAGGACGTGCGCCTCGCCGCGCACACCCTGGGCTCCCTGCCGCCGGCCCCGACGAGGTCGGCGTGGATCACCTACGTGCGCTGCCACGACGACATCGGGTGGGCCGTCGACGACCGGGACGCCGCGGCCGTGGGCCTGTCCGGCCACCCCCACCGGGCATTCCTGTCCGACTGGTACACCGGGGACTTCTCCGGCTCCCCGGCGCGGGGGCTGACGTTCCAGCACAACCCGGCGACCGGGGACCGGCGGGTCAGTGGCACGACCGCGAGCCTTGTCGGGCTGGAGGCCGCGCTGGAGCAGGCCCACGCCCCCAGTGCGCTGACCCGGCGGGACCCGGCCGACCCGGCGCCCGACACCGCCGACGTGCGCGCCGCCCTGGCCCGGGTCCGGCTGGTGCACGCGATCGTCATGGGCTGGGGCGGGGTCCCGGTGATCTGGAGCGGGGACGAGCTCGGCCAGCCCAACGACCCGCACTGGGCCGACGAGCCGGGGCACGCGGACGACAACCGGTGGGCGCACCGACCGCGGCTGGACCGGGAGCGCGCCCACGCCCGGCACGACCCGGGGACCGTCCCCGGCGCAGTGTTCGAGTCCCTGGCCCACCTCGCGGCGGTGCGCTGCGGGCTGCCCCACCTGCACGCCGCCGTCCCGACGCAGGTGCTGCCGGTGGCCGACCCCGGCGTGCTCGGCACGGTGCGCAGGCACCCGCTCGGCGCGCTCGTGGCGCTCTACAACGTCACCGACACCTGGCGCGCCTGGCCGGTGGACTGGGTGACCGACCAGGGTGTCGACGACCCGTACGACGCGATCGGCGGCCACCGGGTCCATCCCGGCGAGGACGGCAACCTCTGGCTGCCACCGTATGCCGCGTGGTGGCTCGTGCAGCACCCCTGAGCGCGGCCGCTGCCCGCCGCCCGCCGCCGGTCACTCAGAGCAGGATCGCGCGGTAGTCCGGCTCCAGCCGGGGCAGCTCCTGGACGAGCCCGGGCGGGCCGACGAACAGCGCCGTCGCCCAGATGTCGGCCCACAGCAGGGACGGCCCGACCACCGTCACCGAGCCGGTGCGACGCACCCACTCCTGGCCCTCGGGGTCCCACAGGTGGGCTCCGCGCGCGGCGGTCCCGGACGTGGCGACCCCGCCGCGGACCATCTCGACGACCTCGGCGATCTTGGAGCGGTCACGCGGGTCCTCGATGCCGATGCGCCACGGCCGCGCGGGACCGCTGGTGTCGTGGCCGCCGAGGGCGATGTCACCGCCGGCGTTGACGCTGTGGGCGTAGCCGTCCAGTCGGTCCAGCACCGCGGCCGCCCGTTCGACGGCCCAGCCCTTGACCAGCCCGGTGGGGTCCCAGCGCACGGTGCCGTCCTCGTCCGGCAGCTCGCAGGTGAACGCCCCCCGGGTGCGTTCCGTGGCCTGGCGACACCAGCCCGCGACCTCCTGCACCAGGGGGTCGCTGTCAGCGAGGGTCAGCTCGTCCCGCCGGATCCGGCGGACCTCGCTGCCGCTCTGCCACAGGCTGAACAGCGTGTCCGCCCGTCGCAGCTCCTCGAACGCCGCCTCCACGACCTCCTCGACCGCGGCGCGCCGCAGGTCGGCGCCGCGCAGGTGGATGCTGATCGGCATCCCCATGATCTGCTCCACCCAGGCCCGCTGCCCGGTCGCGAGGTCGGCGGTCACAGGTGCGCCTTGTCGATCGCGGACTGCAGCGACTGGATGTAGCCACCGCTGGTCACCGTTGCGCCGGAGACCATGTCGATCTGGGCGCTCTGGGCGCTGATCGCCTCCTGGCCCAGCACCGGCAGGGCGTAGCTGTTGATCTCGGCGTCACGCGGGTTGTCCTGCGGGTACTGCACCGGGGTGACCTGGGTGATCTTGCCGTTGCTCACGCTGATCTGGATCTGCACCGTCCCCCAGCGGGTGTCCGCGGGGTCGCCGGTGAACGTGCCGGACGTGCTGCTGCCGGAACCGGTCGACGGCGGCGTCGTGGTCGTCGCCTTCGGCGCCGGGAGAGGCGCGGCCGCGCCGCCGTCGTCGGATCCGCCGCCGTCGTCGCCCCCGCCGAGCCCTCCGGAGGTCGTCGTCGGGCTCGGCGCAGGGGCCGGGGTCGGGTTGTTGCCTGTGACCGCCGGTTGGTTCGCTGGGCGGAGGGCCGCAGCGACCGAGCTGCCGCTGTTGGTGCTGGTGCGGTAGCTGAACAGCAGGACCAGGATCGTGATGGTCGACAGGAGTGCGGTGATGATGCGGCGCATCGGTCTGGGGTTCCCCTCGGGTATGCCGGGTGGCCGGCCGGGTCAGTAGCTGAAGCGTTCGAGGTGCACGTGCCGGGGCGGGACGCCGGCGGCCTGGGCGGCCCGGCCGGCGGCGGTCATCCAGCCGGAGCTGCCGCACAGGTAGACGTCGTGGTCGGACACGTCGGGCACGAG
The DNA here is from genome assembly GCA_035699865.1 of Oryzihumus sp. Taxonomy (GTDB): domain Bacteria; phylum Actinomycetota; class Actinomycetes; order Actinomycetales; family Dermatophilaceae; genus Oryzihumus. Next base: position 4,360 of record DASSPC010000363.1, read on the forward strand.
CTGGCGCAGGGCGCTCACGTCGTCGAGGTCACCGGCGGACTCGGGCAACCAGCTCTCCACGCCCTGGCGGCGCCGGCCGGGGACGAGGAACAGCCGTGCCCCCTTGGCCGACGCGAGGTCGACCAGCTCCTGGCGCAGGATCGCGGTGTCGTCGTGCCGGCAGCGGTAGATGAGGGTGACGTCGCCGGGCCGCTGGTCGAGCTCCTCCAGCAACGCCCGCATCGGCGTGACGCCGATGCCTGAGGCCATGAGCAGCACCTTGCGACGGGTGCGCACCCCGGCGTGCAGGCGGCCGTAGGGACCCTCGACCATGACCCGGGTGCCGGGCTTGACCTGGGCGAGGGCGGCCGAGCCGTCACCGAGGTGGGCGGCGGTGATCCGCAGGCTCCTGCCGTCCGGCGCGGCCGACAGCGAGTAGGGGTGGGCCCGGCTGGCGCCCGGCCCGTCCAGGAAGCGCCACTGGAAGAACTGCCCCGCCCGGGCCCCGAGCCGGTCCAGGTCGCGGCCACCGATGACCACCGTGGTCACCGAGGGGCTCTCCGCGCGGACG
>DASSPC010000364.1:0-6835 GCA_035699865.1 Oryzihumus sp.
CCACGACCACCAGCGGCTCGGTCGCCAGCTCCAGCGAGGGCAGCTCGACGTCGCCGTCCATGTCGAGGCCGAGGACGAAGTAGCCGGCCTTGCGGTAGTCCTCCAGCGTCCGGGTCAGGTTGCTGGCGAGCGCCACCGGGACGCGGGCCGCGGCGCCGGCGGAGGTCTTCCACGCGCTGGCGGTCATGCCGACCGACCGGCGCTCGGGCACGATCACGCCGTGGCCGCCGAACGCCGCCACCGAGCGGATGATCGCGCCGAGGTTGCGGGGGTCGGTGATCCCGTCGAGCGCGACGACCAGCGGGATGCCGGGCGTCTGAGGGTCGACCAGGTCGGTGGGATGGGCGTACTCGTACGGCGGGACCTGCAGCGCCAGGCCCTGGTGCACCGCGCCGTCGGTGAGCCGGTCGAGCTCGCCGCGCGGGGTCTCCAGCACCGGGATGCCCCGGCCGGTGGCGATCTTCATCGCCTCGCGGACCCGGTCGTCGGAGTCGATCCGGCCGGCGACGTACATCGTCGTGACCGGGACCTCGGCGCGCAGGGCCTCGACGACCGAGTTGCGGCCGGCGACGACCTCGCTGGAGGTGCGGGAGCGACGGCCGGAGCCGGCGCCACCCCGGGAGGCGCCACCACGGCTCGCGCCGGAGCGCTGACCGCCACCGGCGCTGCTGCCGTCGCGCTTGGCAACGGCACGGGCCCGGCGGGCGGCGACGTGCTTGGTGCGCTCCTCGGCCTTGGGCGTGGGGCCCTTGCCCTCGAGGCCCTTGCGGCGCTGGCCGCCGCTGCCGACGGTGGCGCCCTTCTTGGACTTGCGGATGGCGCCTCGGCGCTGGGAGTTACCGGCCATGGGTGTTCAGTCTCGTCTCTCAGACGTCGGTGTGTCGGGCGAGCGACCAGCGCGCACCGGACGGGGTGTCCTCGACGGAGATGCCCGCCGCGGTGAGCTGGTCGCGGATCGCGTCAGCGGTGGCGAAGTCCCGCGCCGCGCGGGCCGACTCGCGGGCGGCCAGGCGGTCGCTGACCAGGGCGTCCAGCGCGGTCATCGCGTCGGCCGCTCCGTTGCCGGAGCCGCCGTTCCAGCGGGGGTCGAGCGGGTTGACGCCGAGCACCTCGGTCATGGCGACCACGGCCGCCGCCGCCTCCAGCGCCGCCGCGTGGTCGCCGTCGTCGAGGGCGGTGTTGCCGGCCCGGACCGTCTCGTGGACCACGGCGAGCGCGCCGGAGACGTTGAGGTCGTCATCCATCGCCTCGACGAACGCCGCGGGCAGCTCGACCGACGGCAGGGTCGCGGAACCACCCGTCGCCCGGCGCAGGAAGCCCTCGATCCGGTCGACCGCCGCCTCGGCCTCGCGCAGCGAGCCCTCGTGGTACTCGATCGTGGAGCGGTAGTGCGCCGCGCCGAGGTAGTAGCGCAGCGCCAGCGGGCGGGTGATCTTGGTGATCTCGCTGACCAGCAGGGAGTTGCCGAGCGACTTGCTCATCTTCTCCCCGCCGACGGTCACCCACGCGTTGTGCAGCCAGTAGTTGGCGAACCCGAGCCCGGCCGCGCGCGACTGCGCCTGCTCGTTCTCGTGGTGCGGGAAGCGCAGGTCGACGCCGCCGCCGTGGATGTCGAAGGTGTCGCCGAGGTACTTGCGGACCATGGCCGAGCACTCCAGGTGCCAGCCCGGGCGCCCCTGCCCGTAGGCCGTGGGCCAGCTCGCCGTCTCCGGCTCGCCGGCCTTGTGGCCCTTCCACAGCGCGAAGTCGCGGGGGTCCCGCTTGCCGCGGGGGTCGGCGTCGGCCGCCGCCTCCATGTCCTCGATCTTCTGGTGGGTCAGCTCGCCGTAGGCCGACCAGCTGCGCACGTCGAAGTAGACGTCGCCGCTGCCGTCCGGCGCGGCGTAGGCGTGGCCCTTGTCGACCAGGGTCTGCATGAGGTCGACCATCTCGGTGATGTGGCCGGTGGCCCGCGGCTCGTAGGTGGCCGGCAGCACCCCGAGGGACTCCAGCGCCTCACTGGTGGCCCGCTCGTTCTGGTAGCTCCACGCCCACCAGGGCACGCCGGCCTCGGAAGACCTGTTCAGGATCTTGTCGTCGATGTCGGTGACGTTGCGCACCAGCGTGACGTCGAGCGCGTGGCCGATGGTCAGCCAGCGGCGCAGGATGTCGAACGCGACCGCGAAGCGCACGTGCCCGATGTGCGGGGCGCCCTGGGTGGTCAGGCCACAGATGTAGACGCCGGCCTTGCCCTCGGTCACGGGGACGAAGTCGCGCAGCTCGCGCGTGGCGGTGTCGTACAAACGGAGGCTCACCCGGCAAGGCTACCGAGCGTGGTGCGACTTGCCCGAATCGTGCACGCCGCGCCGACCTGCCCGTATGCCGCGCCATCCGTTCGCGCGTCCGTCACCTTGGCGTCGCCGTCGCGTCAGGTGGCGGGGACAGGGTGCCGGGTGGACCCTGCCCGGGTGGGCCGGGGCACCTGAGCACTCGAGGAGAGACTCGTGGGACGAAAGACGTTCACCGCGGCGGCCGGAGCAGCCGCCGCCCTGCTGGCCGTCGCCGCCTGGCCGGCCAGCGCGGGGGCAGCCACCCCTGCACCTCACGCCGGGGTCGGCACCGGCCCGGTCGGGGGCTACAAGCACCTCGTGGTCATCTACGAGGAGAACCACTCCTTCGACAACCTCTACGGCGGCTGGGGCTCCGTCGCCGGGCAGCGGGTCGACGGCCTCCAGGCCGCGCCACGCTCGAAGGCGACCCAGGTCGCCCAGGACGGCACGGCATACCGGTGCCTGTTGCAGGACGACGTCAACCTGGCCAGCCCGCCGCAGCCCTCGACGTGCAGTGACAGCGCGCACGGCGTCTCCGCGAGCGCGTTCACCAACACGCCGTTCCGGATCGACGACTACATCAAGCCGGAGGACCGGACCTGCCCGCCGGAGACGGTCTACGCGCCCAACGGCGTGCTCAAGGACTCCCCCGGTGCCGAGCCCGGCGGCTGCACGCGTGACCTGGTGCACCGCTTCTACCAGGAGCAGTACCAGCTCGACGGCGGCAAGCAGGACCGCTACGTGACCGGCTCGGACGCGGTCGGCCTGACCATGGGCCACTACGACACCAAGGGCCTGCCGATCTACAGGTACCTGCACAGCCAGGGCGCTCCGAACTACGTCCTCGCGGACCGGTTCTTCCAGGGCGCGTTCGGCGGCTCGTTCCTCAACCACCAGTACCTCATCGCGGCGCGGGCGCCGCAGGACACCAGCGCCGGGGCACTCGGCGCGAAGAACACGGTGCTGGACCGGAACGGGATGCCGACGAGCTACCCCCTGTACAAGGCCGACGGCACGGTCGTCGACGGCCAGCTGACGCAGAAGTGCGCGAGCGGCGCCACGGCCGACTACCTGCGCGCGTGCGGCAACCTCGCCGTCAACACGGTGCAGCCCTCGAGCAAGCCCTACGGCGGCGGCGCGAAGATCCCGCTCATCGACGACGCGAAGTACCCCAACATCGGTGACCGGCTCAGCGCCAAGGGCATCAGCTGGAACTGGTACTCCGGCGGCTGGGACGACGCCGAGGCCGGCCACCCCGGCCCGCTGTTCCAGTACCACCACCAGCCGTTCAACTACTACAAGGACTACGCCCCGGGCACGCCCGGCCGCGCCCACCTGCAGGACGAGACGAAGTTCGTCGCGGCGGCGAAGAACGGCACGTTGCCCACGGTCAGCTTCGTCAAGCCCTACGGCGCCGAGAACGAGCACCCCGGCTACGCCAGCGAGCCCAACGGCTCGGACCACTTGGTCGACCTGCTCAAGACGGTCACCTCGGGCCCGCAGGCCAAGGACACCCTGGTCGTGGTGACGTACGACGAGTTCGGCGGCCAGTGGGACCACGTGGCCCCGCCCGGCCAGGGCTCGAGCACCGTCGGCGCCCACGACGCCTGGGGCCCCGGCACCCGCATCCCGGCGCTGGTCCTCTCCGCGCGGATGACCCGCTCCGGCGTCGACCACACCGTCTACGACACCACCTCGATCCTCGCCACGATCGAGCGCAGCCTGGGCGTGGCCCCGGTCGCGACGCGTGACGCCGAGGTCAACGACCTGCGCCGGGCCGTCGTCCTCGGTGGAGGCCTCGGCCGCGGCTGAGGCGCCTCGGCGCACCGCTGACCGCTGCGCCCCGGCAGGCCTCGCCTGCCGGGGCGCAGCGTCGTCTGACGGGGCGCACCGTCGTCTGAGGAAACTCCCAGACTCGACCCTCACTCTTGCGGGGTGGACTCCCTCATCGTGGCCGTTGCCCAGTACCTGCCCTTCGTCATCGTGGCGGCGGGAGCCGTCGTCTGGCTCCTGGCGCCGCGCACCGGCAAGGTGGCGATGGTCGTCGAGGGCGTCGTGGCCCTCGCCGCGGTCGGCGTGCTCATCCTGGTCGCGGCCGCGCTGCACACCGACCCGCGGCCGTTCGTCGTGAACCCCTCGGTCAAGCCGCTGTTCGCCCACCCCGCCGACAACGGCTTCCCCTCCGACCACACGGCCCTGTCCATGACGGTGGCCGCCCTGGTGTGGGTGCAGCGGCGCACGGTGGGCGCGATCCTGGCGGTCCTGGCGCTGTGCGTCGGCGCCGCCCGCGTCCTGGCGCACGTCCACCACACCCAGGACATCGTCGCCGGCGCGGTGATCGGCGTGGCTGCCGCAGCCCTCGGCGTGCTCGTCTGGTCGCTGGTCAGCCACCGGCTGCCCACGCGGCTGACCGGCGTGGCCGCGTCCCCCGAGCCGGCCACCCCGGACGCCGCCACCACCCCCTGAGGCGAGCGACCCGGCATACCGCCGCTCCTGGTCCCCCACACCACCCGCACCTGGTGCCCGGCCGGCCGCGTTTGGCGCTCGAAAACGGGTCAGAACGCGGCGCAGCGGGCACCACGTGGAGACGTCGCGAGGCTGAGCGGCCTCAGTGGCCGCGGGCGACCCACTCCGGCAGGTGCGGTGCCTCGACGCCGATCGAGGTCGAGTCGCCGTGGCCGGTGTGCACGACGGTGCCCGCCGGCAGGTGGAACAGCTTGTCGCTGATCGAGGCGATGATCGTGTCGAAGTCGCTGAACGAGCGCCCGGTCGCGCCGGGACCGCCCTGGAAGAGCGTGTCGCCGGTGAAGACCACGCCGAGCTCGGGGCTGTAGAAGCAGCACGCACCCGGGGAGTGGCCCGGCGTGTGCAGCACCTGCAGCGTCACGCCCGCCACGGAGATGGTGTCGCCGTCCGCAAGCTCGCGGTCGGGGGTCACGGGGTAGACGCGGTCCCACAGGACGCGGTCCTCGGGGTGCAGGTAGGACTTGCCGCGGGTGGCGTCCGAGACCTCCCCCAGCGCGCTGATGTGGTCGTCGTGGGCGTGGGTGCACAGGATGGCCACGACCGTGCGCTTGCCGACGGCCTTGACGATGGGCCGGCCGTCGTGGGCCGGGTCGATGACCACGCACTCGGTGTCGTTGCCGACCACCCAGACGTTGTTGTCGACCTCCCAGCTGCCGCCGTCGAGGTTGAAGGTGCCGTGGGTGACGACCCGGTCCACCCGCACCGGCGAGCCCTTGCCGAGGATCGACATCAGAGCACCACGACCGAGCGCAGCACGTCGCCGCGGTGCATCTTCTCGAACGCGGCCTCGACGTCGCCGAGCCCGATCGTCTCCGAGACGAAGCCGTCGAGGTCGAAGCGCCCCTGCCGGTAGAGGTCGACCAGCATCGGGAAGTCCCGCGCGGGCAGGCAGTCGCCGTACCAGCTGGACTTCAGCGCCCCCCCGCGGCCGAAGACCTCGATCATCGGCAGCTCGACCTTCAGGTCGGGCGTGGGCACCCCGACGAGGACGACGGTGCCGGCCAGGTCGCGGGCGTAGAACGCCTGCTCGTAGGTCTCCGGTCGGCCGACCGCCTCGACGACCACGTCCGCGCCGAACCCGCCGGTCAGCTCGCGGATCGCCTCGACCGGGTCCTGGCTGCGGGAGTTGACGGTGTGGGTGGCGCCGAAGCCCCTCGCCCACTCCAGCTTGCGGTCGTCGACGTCGACGGCGATGACGGTGGTGGCCCCGGCCAGCACCGACCCGGCGATGGCCGCGTTGCCGACGCCGCCGCAGCCGATGACGGCGACCGAGTCACCGCGCGTGACGCCGCCGGTGTTGACCGCCGCGCCGAAGCCGGCCATCACCCCGCAGCCGAGCAGCCCGGCGGCGGTGGCGGGCGCGGCCGGGTCGACCTTGGTGCACTGCCCGGCGGCGACCAGCGTCTTCTCGATGAACGCGCCGATGCCCAGCGCCGGCGAGAGCTCGGTGCCGTCGGTCAGCGTCATCTTCTGCGTGGCGTTGTGGGTGTTGAAGCAGTACCACGGCTTGCCCTTGGCGCAGGCGCGGCACTGCCCGCACACGGCGCGCCAGTTCAGGACGACGAAGTCACCGGGCGCCACCTCGGTCACGCCCTCGCCGACCGCCTCGACCACGCCGGCCGCCTCGTGCCCGAGCAGGAACGGGAACTCGTCGTTGATCCCGCCCTCGCGGTAGTGCAGGTCGGTGTGGCAGACCCCGCAGGCCTGCACCTTCACAACCGCCTCGCCCGGGCCCGGGTCGGGCACCACCACGTCGACCAGCTCGACGGGTGCGCCCTTGCTGCGCGCGATGACTCCTGTGACCGTGCTCGGCATGCCGGCTCCTCCGCGGGTCGGGATGGTGCAACTGCAGGTACGCCGTGAGCCTAGTGAGCGCGCCCGCTCACCTCACGTCGGGCGCAGCATGCGGACACCCGCCGGCGCCTCCTCCCGGCGCGGGCCGAGCTTGGGCCGGTTGCCGACGACCTGGACCGCGACGTTGCCGATGGTGAACCCGGCCT
>DASSPC010000365.1:0-5650 GCA_035699865.1 Oryzihumus sp.
CGCCCTCGACGTACTCCAGCACACGGCCGTCGGGCAGGGTCAGGGTCGAGGTGGTCATGGGTCGATGTCTATCACCGGCCGTCGGGGGCGACCCCGAGAATGGAGGCACCGCGAGTCCCACGAGCCAGGAGGTGAGGTGCCGATGCGGTCACAGCCCAGCGTCATGCACCTCGACCTCGACGCCTTCTTCAGCGCCGTGGAGCAGCGCGACAAGCCCTCGCTGCGCGGCAAGCCGGTCGTGGTCGGCGGGGTCGGCGGACGCGGGGTGGTCGCCACGGCGTCCTACGAGGCCCGGCGCTACGGCATCCGCTCGGCCATGCCGACCGCCGAGGCGCGGCGCCGCGGACCGGCCGGCACGGCGTTCCTGTCCGGGCGGTTCGACGCCTACCGGCTCTCCTCGCGGGTCGTCATGGACGTGCTGCGCGAGTGCTCCCCGCTGGTGGAGCAGGTCTCCATCGACGAGGCCTACGTCGACCTGGCCGAGATCCCCGGCTTCGACCCGGGCGTGGAGGCGGTGACCGCGCTGGCCACCGACCTGCGCGCCCGCATCCGCGACCTCACCGGCGGGCTGACCGCCTCGGTGGGCGTCGGCACCTCCAAGCTGATGGCCAAGGTGGCCTCGGAGCTGCGCAAGCCCGACGGCCTGACCGTGGTCGACGCCGGCGAGGAGCTGGAGGTGCTGCACCCGCTGCCGGTCCGCTCGATCGGCGGGGTCGGTCCGGCCACCGCCGAGCGGCTGCGCCCGCTGGGTGTGGAGACCGTCGGCGACCTCGCCCGGCTGGAGCTGGCCGACCTGCTCAGCCTCTTCGGCCAGGCCCACGGCACCTCGCTGCACCGGCTGGCCCGGGCCCAGGACGACCGCTCGCTCGTGGCCGAGCGCGAGGCCAAGAGCGTCTCGGCGGAGGAGACCTTCGCCCGCGACATCACCGACCCGGCCGCGCTGCGCCGCGAGATCGACCTGCTCACGGCCCGCGTCTCCGGGCGCCTGCGCGGCGCCAACACCGCCGGTCGCACGGTCACCCTCAAGCTGCGCCGCTACGACTTCAGCACCCTCACCCGCTCGATCACCCTCACCCAGGCCACGGACGACGGGCGCGCGCTGGCCCACACGGCATACCGCCTGCTCGCCGAGGTCGACGTCGCCGACGGGGTCCGGCTGCTCGGGGTCGGCGTCTCGGGCCTGTCCGACTTCGTCCAGGACGACCTGTTCGGCACCCCGGAGGGCGAGGGCGCGCCGGAGCAGGCACCCGAGGCGCAGGAGCCGGCCGCGACAGCACCGCAGGTATGGCGGCCGGGCCAGGACGTCGTGCACGCCACCCGCGGCGCGGGCTGGGTGTGGGGGTCGGGGCGTTCGCTGGTGACGGTGCGGTTCGAGGGACCGCGGACCGGCCCTGGACCGGTGCGGACCTTCGACGCCGACGACCCCGACCTGGCACCGGGCCCGCCGCCGGACTGGCGTGAGCCGCAAGGGGGTTGACGCCGCGACGTAGTGTCGAAGGCATGACGCTCTCCGCGCTGCCCACCACCCTGGCCGAGCTCCGCGCCTCCGGCTGGGAGCCGAGAACGGTCAAGGAGGAGATCCGGGCCAACCTGCTGGCCCGGCTGCGCTCGGGTGAGCCGGCGTTCCCCGGCATCGTCGGCTTCGACGACACCGTGCTGCCCGAGCTCGAGACCGCGCTGCTGGCCGGGCACGACCTGGTCCTCCTGGGCGAGCGCGGGCAGGGCAAGACCCGCCTCATGCGCACCCTGGCCGGCCTGCTCGACGAGTGGTCCCCGGTGGTGCAGGGCTGCGAGATCAACGACGACCCCACCGACCCGGTGTGCGTGCGCTGCCAGCGGCTGCTGGCCGAGGTCGGCGACGAGCTGCCGGTCGTGTGGCGCCACCGAGACACCCGGTATGCCGAGAAGCTCGCCACCCCGGACACCTCGGTCGGCGACCTCATCGGTGACGTCGACCCGGTCAAGGTGGCCGAGGGCCGCACGCTCGGCGACCCCGAGACGGTCCACTACGGCCTGGTGCCGCGCACCAACCGCGGCGTGTTCGGCCTCAACGAGCTGCCCGACCTGGCCGAGCGGATCCAGGTGGCGCTGTTCAACGTGCTGGAGGAGCGCGACATCCAGGTGCGTGGCTACTCGCTGCGGCTGCCGCTGGACCTGCTGCTGGTGGCCACCGCCAACCCCGAGGACTACACCAACCGCGGCCGGATCATCACCCCGCTCAAGGACCGCTTCGGCGCCGAGATCCGCACCCACTACCAGCTCGAGGTCGCCGACGAGGTCGAGCTCATCGCCCAGGAGTCCGCCGTGGTGGCGAGCGTCCCGGAGCACCTCGTCGAGGTGGTGGCCCGGTTCACCCGAGGGCTGCGCGAGTCGGCATCGGTCGACCAGCGCTCCGGCGTCTCGGCCCGGTTCTCCATCGCCGCCACGGAGGCGGTCTCGGCCTCGGCGCTGCGCCGGTCGGCCCGCACCGGCGACGACGCGGTCGTGGCCAGGGTCTGCGACGTGCCCGGCGTGGTGCCCACCCTGCTGGGCAAGGTCGAGTTCGAGATGGGCGAGGAGGGCCGCGAGCGCGAGGTGCTCGACCACCTGCTGCGGGTGGCCGTCGCCGAGACGTTCCGCTCGCGGCTGGCCGGCCTGGACCTGACCGGCTTCACCGCCCTGTTCGAGGACGGGTCGGTGGTGGAGACCGGCGAGCTGGTGCCGGCCGCCGAGCTGCTCGGCCAGCTCGGCACGGTGCCGGGGCTGTCCAAGGTGCTCGACCGGCTCGGCCACGGCGACGACGCCAGCGTCGGGGAGACCGCGGCCGCGGTGGAGTTCGTCCTCGAGGGGTTGCACCTGACGCGGCGCATCGACAAGGACACCGTCGCCGGGCGCACGGTCTACGGGGCCTGAGACCCATGGCCGCCCACCCCCACGACAGCCCGCACGGCCGGTTCCGCTACGGCCCGTGGCGCGGTGGGCCGGACCCGCTCGCCCCGCCGTACGACGTGCGCTCGGCCGTGGACGCCATCGGCCGGGAGGTGCTGGCCGGCGGCGGGGTCCGCGAGGCGCTGCAGGACCTGCTGCGCCGCGGGCTCTCCGGGCGGCAGGGCCTGGACGAGCTGCGCGAGCGGATCCGGCGGATGCGCGAGTCGGCCCGCCGGCGCGGTGACCTCGCCGGGACCCTGGACCAGGTGCGCGCCGCGCTGGACCAGGCGCTCGCCGAGGAGCGGGACCAGCTCGCCTCGGAGTCCTCGGACGCGGCCCGGATGGCCGAGATGGAGCTGGCCACCCTGCCCGACGACACCGCCGGCGCGGTGCGGGCGCTGTCGGACTACCAGTGGCACTCCCCGCAGGCCCGCCAGACCTACGAGTCGATCAAGGACATGCTGCGTCGCGAGGTGCTCGACGCCCAGTTCGCCGGGCTGAAGCAGGCGCTGTCCGGCGGCGACCCGGAGACGATGCAGCGGGTCAAGGACATGCTGGCCGACCTCAACGCCCTGCTGGCCGCCCACGCCCGCGGCGAGGACACCACCGACCAGTTCCGGCAGTTCATGGACCGGCACGGGGAGTTCTTCCCCGAGGACCCCCAGGACGTCGACGAGCTCATCGACGCCCTCGCCCGGCGGCAGGCCGCCGCCCAGCGGATGATGGCCTCGCTCTCGCCCGAGCAGCGCGAGCAGCTGGCCCAGCTCATGAGCGAGGCGCTGTCCGACCCCGACCTGGCCTCCCAGATGAGCCAGCTCTCGGACAACCTGCGGGCGCTGCGCCCGGGCCTGGACCGCGGCCGCCCGGTCGGGATGCAGCCGGGCGGGCCGTCGCTGGGCTACAGCGAGGCCGTGGAGGCGGTCTCGGAGCTGGCCGACCTGGAGGCGCTGGAGCGCCAGCTGTCCCAGGGCTATGCCGGCTCGACCCTGGACGACGTCGACGTCGAGACGCTGGAGCGCCGACTGGGCTCGGCGGCGGCGGCGGACGTCCAGGCCCTGCGCCAGCTGGAGCGCGAGCTCGAGCGGCAGGGCTACCTGGCCCAGGGCGAGGACGGGCTGCGGCTGACCCCGCGCGCGGTCCGCCGCCTGGGCGAGACCGCCCTGCGGCGGGTCTTCTCCCACCTCGACGCCGCGGCCCGCGGCGACCACGACGAGCAGCGCACCGGCCAGGCCGACGAGCCGACGGGGCTGACCCGGCCGTGGGTCTTCGGCGACGAGCTGCCGATCGACGCCGCCCGGACCGTCGGCAACGCGTTGCGCCGGGGCGGGATCCGCACCGGTGGGGTGCGGCTGGAGGTGGAGGACTTCGAGGTCATCGAGACCGAGCGGCGCACCACCGCAGCGGTGGCGCTGTGCGTGGACCTGTCCTTCTCGATGGTGCAGGAAGGTCGCTGGGGTCCGATGAAGCAGACCGCACTGGCCCTGTCGCACCTGGTGGAGACGCGGTTCCGCCAGGACGCCCTGCAGGTCATCGGGTTCAACATCGCCGCCAGGCGGCTCTCGCCGGTGCAGCTCGCCGAGGTGGAGCCGGAGTGGGTGCAGGGCACCAACCTGCAGCACGCGCTCATGCTCGCGCTGCGGCACGTGCGCCGGCACCCCGACGCCGAGCCGGTCGTCCTGGTGGTCACCGACGGCGAGCCGACCGCGCACCTCGGGCCGGACGGCATACCGGAGTTCATGTGGCCGCCCACGAGCGCGACGCTGCGGGCGACCGTGGCGCAGGTGGACGAGCTGGCCCGCTACGGCGCGACGCTCAACGTGTTCATGCTCGGGGAGGACCCCGGCCTGGCCCGCTTCGTCGACGCGGTCGCGCGCCGGGCGGCCGGGCGGGTGTTCACCCCCGACGTCTCCCGGCTCGGGGAGTACGTCGTGGCCGACTACCTGCGCGCGCGCCGGGGTCGCCGCTCCGCCTAGGGTGCCGCGCATGCGGTGCGTCGTGGTGGGTGCAGGGGCCTGGGGGCTGCCGGCGGCGGCCGAGCTGGCCGCGCGGGGGCACGAGGTCACGCTCGTCGACCGGTTCGGCGTGGCCAACACGCTCTCGTCCTCGCCGGGGCCGACCCGGCTGTGGCGGCTGACCCACCCCGACGCCGTGCGTGTGCGGCTGGCGCGGCGCAGCGTCGAGGCGATGGAACGCCTGGCCTCGCGCAGCGGGACGACGGTGTTCCTGCGCCGCGGCCTGCTGTGGCGCGACGACGTGTCCCTGCCGGCCGTCGTGGCGGCGCTGGACGCCGAGGGCGTGCCGCACGAGGTCGTCGCCGCAGCTGAGGTGGCCAGGGTCGTGCCCCGGCTGGTGCCCGACGGCCGCGACGCGGTGTGGCAGGTCGACGCGGGACCGGTGCTGGCCGCCGCGTCCCTGGCCGCGCAGGCCGGGCTGTTCGAGGCGGCCGGCGGGACGCTGCGCGTCGGCGGCACGGTGGTGTCCGTCGAGGCGCGCCCGGCCGGGCCACGGGTGACCCTGGACGACGGCTCGGCCCTGGACGCGGACGTCGTCGTCCTCGCCCCGGGCCCGGGCGCCGGGGACCTCCTGCGCGGCCTCGGCGTCGACCTGCCGCTGCGCCCGCACCTGGAGCAGGTGGTGCACCTCGGGGTGGCCTCGGACCCGCACGCCCACGACGACCACCCGTGCCTGTTCGACGGGCCGCGGGGTGAGGAGCCGGGGCTGTACTCCATGCCCACCCCCGGCC
>DASSPC010000366.1:0-3684 GCA_035699865.1 Oryzihumus sp.
ATGTGCGCGATCGGCGTGACGATGTGGCTGTTGCCGAAGTAGAGCACCCCGGCCGGGTCGGTGCCGGTGGCGTTGGCGCCGATGACGTAGACGTGGTTGTCGTAGGCCCGGGCGCGGCTGGTCAGCTCCCACACGTCGGCGCTGCGCAGCAGGGCGGACGGGCGGCAGATGACCTCGGCGCCCTGGACCGCCTGGATGCGGGTCAGCTCGGGGTAGTCGCCGTCGAAGCAGATGATCATGCCGATCCGGCCGAGCTCGGTGTCGACGACGGTGACCGTGTCACCTGGGGTGACCCAGCCGCCACGGGAGCGGATCTCGGTGCAGAACGGGTGCGTCTTGCGGTAGACGCCGAGCAGCGACCCGTCCGGGCCGATGAGGGCGCTGGAGTTGTAGACGACCCCCCGCTCCTCACCCCGCTCGTAGGTGCCGACGCAGACGTGCACGCCGAGGCGGGCCGCCGCGGCCTGGATCGGCTCGATCACCGGCCCGGGCAGCTCGGAGACGAGGTCCCACAGCTCCTCGGGCGTGCAGTCCGGGGTGAAGCCGGTCGTCGCCGACTCGGGCAGCACCACGAGCTCGGCGCCGGTCGCCTCGACGCAGCGGGTCAGCCAGTCGACGCACTTCTCGACGTTGGCCTTGACCGCGTCGGGGGACAGGGGCCCGGCCACGGGCGCGATCTGGACGGCGGCAGCGGTGAACGCACGCATGTCAGTGCCTCCCGGCGACGATGCCGACGGCGACGCCGGCGAGGGCGATGGCCGCTCCGACCACCGTCCCGATGAGGAAGTCCCGGCCGGCGAACCCGGCCCGGGCGGCGGGTGCCGGCGCGGCATACACGGCTCCGGCCGGAGCGGCGGGCGCACCCGGCGCTCCGACGACGGCGGCCTCGGGGACCGCCCCGGCGGGCACCGGCACCGCAACGCGGACCCCGGCGATGTCGTTGTCGACGGCGGTGAAGAACTGGCCGGCCATCTTCTTGGCCACCCCGGTCAGCATCCGCTGCCCGACGCCGCCGATGGCCCCGCCGACCACGGCGTCGGCGTCGTAGGACAGCGCCGTCCCGCCGGTGGCCGTCTCCTCGAGCAGCACCCGCACGTCCGCGCTCACCGTGCCCGGCGCTCCCGTGCCGGAGGCCTTGAGCACGAACGAGCCGGGCGGGTTCTGGTCGGTCAGCGCGACGTCGCCCTCGTAGGTCCCCTTGATGGAGGCCACGCCGGCGGTGATCGTCATCTTGTAGGCGTCGGGGCCGATCTCGCGCAGCTCCTGGCAGCCCGGCAGGGTCCGGACGAGCACGGCGGGGTCGTTGAACGCGGCCCAGACCTGGTCGACGGGGGCGTTCAGCGTGGCGGATCCGGAGATCTTCATCGGCGGGGTTTCCTCGTTCTCTCAGGCCGTGGGGGCGGTCGTGGTGGTGCGCGAGCCGCGGCGCAGGCCGGGCAGCTCGCCCGCGGCGTGGCGGTGGCGCAGGTCCCACAGCTCGGTGGGGGAGATCGGCATCGCGGTGATCGGGAAGCCCTCGGCGTCCTCGATCGCGCTGGCGATGACGGCGGTGACCGGGATGCACCCGGCCTCGCCGGCGCCCTTGATCCCCAACGGGTTCAGCGGGCTCGGCGTCTCGAGGTGGTCGGTCTCGACGTGGGGCACCTCGGAGGCGTAGGGCATGAGGAAGTCCATGAACGAGGCGTTGAGCAGCTGCCCGGACTCGTCGTAGGCCATCCGCTCGTAGAGCGCGCCGCCGACGCCCTGCGCGACGCCGCCGTGCACCTGTCCCTCGACGATCATCGGGTTGATCATCCGCCCGCAGTCGTGGATGACGCAGTAGCGCAGGATCCGGATCTCGGCGGTCTCCGGGTCGGTCTCGACGATGGCGGCGTGCATGCCGTTGGCGAACGTCGCCCGGGGCGGGGAGTAGAAGTCCTTGCCCTCAAGCCCGGGCTCGTCGTCGTCGGCCACCGGGGGCTTGTCCATGTCGGGCGTGCCGGCGAACTGGGTCGCCGCCTTGGCGGACTCGTCGAAGGCGTAGCGCAGCGGGTTGGACAGCACCGCGATCGTGGACAGGGCGACCTGCGCCTCCGGGTCACCCTTGACCCGCACGATGCCGTCGACGATCTCGAGGTCGCCGGGGTCGGCCTCGAGGGCCTCGCCGGCGATCCGCAGCGCCTTCTCCCGCACGTTGCGGGCGGCGAGCGCGATCGCGTTGCCGCTCATGACCGCCGCCCGGGAGGCGAACGTGCCCACGGCGTACTGGAACCGGCGGGTGTCACCGGTGGTGACGTGCACGTCCTCCATCCGCACGCCGAGCTCCTCGGCGACGATCTGGGCGAACACCGTCTGGTGGCCCTGGCCCTGGCTGGTCAGGCCGGTGGAGACGTTGACCCGGCCGGTGGTCTCGATCTGGATGTGGCCGCCCTCGTAGGGCCCGACGCCGGTGCCCTCGACGTAGCAGCCGATCCCCAGCCCGACACGCCGCCCGGCCGCCTCGGCCTCCGCCCGGTATGCCGCGAAGTCGTCCCAGCCCACCAGCTCCTTGAGCTTGGCCAGGCTGGCGGGGAAGTCACCGGAGTCGTACATCAGCGGCCGGCCGTCCTGGAAGAGCAGCCCGTGGTCGTAGGGCATCTCCTCGGGCTGGATGAAGTTGGTGCTGCGCACGTCGGCGCGGTCCTTGCCCAGGTAGTCGGCGATCGCGTCCATGGTGCGTTCCATCGCGTAGACGCCCTGCGGGCGGCCGGCGCCGCGGTAGGGCGTGACGATCACCGTGTTCGTGAACAGCGACCAGAACTCGCACCTGTAGGCGCCGGGCTTGTAGGGGCCGAGCAGCTGGGTGGAGGTGATGATCGGGACGATGATCCCGTAGGGCGTGTAGGCCCCGTTGTCGTGCCACAGCTTCACCGACAGGCCGAGCACCCGGCCCTCGTCGTCGAAGCCGACCTCGACGTCCTGCAGCTGGCCACGCTCGTGCGCCGAGGAGATGAAGTGCTCGCGGCGGTCCTCGACCCACTTCACGTCGGCGTCGAGGCGCCGGGCCGCCCACGGGACCAGGACCTCCTCGGGCCAGGGGTGCATGATCTTGACCCCGAAGCCGCCGCCCACGTCGGGGGCGATGCACTCGACCTTGGCCAGCGGCATACCGAGCTTGGCCGCGACCGCGGCCCGCACGCCCGTGGACGTCTGGGTGGAGGAGTAGATGCGCAGGCTCTGCTCGTCGCTGTCCCAGCGGGCGTAGACGCCCTTGCCCTCCATCGGCATGCAGGCGCTGCGCTCGATCTCCAGGGACACGGTGAGCCGGTGCGGGGCGGCCGCGATCGCCGCCGCGGTGTCGCCGACCTCCTGCACCATGTGCGCCGCGACGTTGCCCGGCGCCTCCTCGTGCACCAGAGCCTGGCCGGAGCGGGCGGCCTCGATGCCCACGACGACGGGCAGCTGCTCGTACTCCACCCGGATCCGCTCGCAGGCGTCCTCGGCGACGTAGCGGTCGGTCGCCACCACCATGGCCACCGGCTCACCGACGTGGTTGACCTGCTCCGGGGCCAGGGCGTAGCCGGTCATCGGGTTGGTCAGCGTGGGGTGCGGGATGAGCAGCGGCAGGCGCTCGGCGGTCTTGCCGTCGAGGTCCTCGTAGGTGTAGATCGCGACGACGCCCTCGACGTCGATCGCCTCGGAGACGTCGATGTCGGTGATCCGGGC
>DASSPC010000367.1:0-2946 GCA_035699865.1 Oryzihumus sp.
CGGCGGGTGTGGCGTTCCAGCGCGGTGACGGCCTGGCTCAGGATCCGCCCGGCCACCTCGGCGGAGCGGTCCGGTGCCCCGGCGGCGATGGCCTCCGCGAGCTCGGCGTGCGGGATCCGGTCGCTGCGGTCGTCGGCGAGCAGCTCGTCCATCAGCCCGGGGTTGGCGTCGATGGCGTGCACGAGACTGTTGAGCGACAGGCGGAACGCGAGGTTGTCGCTGGCGTCGACCACCTCCGCCCAGAAGGCGCGGTCGGTGCCGTCCGCGGCGCCGTCGTGCCCCCGGTATGCCGCGGCCGCGGTGACGATGCGCTGCCTCGCCTGCGCGTCGGCCCGGGTCGCGGCCAGCCGGGCCGCCTCGACGCCGATGCAGCGCCGCATCTCCAGGCCGTCGCGGATCAGCCGGGTCCGTGGCTCCTCCTCCCCGGCCCGGGCGAGGTGGGCCAGCAGGTCCAGGCCGGCGGTGCGCCGGACGTCGAGGACCTGGGTGCCCCCGCCGTGGACCACGCGGACGAAACCGGCCTCCTGGAGCCGCTTGACCGCCTCGCGCACCGCGTGCCGGTTGACCGCGAAGGACTCGGCCAGCTGACGCTCCGGTGGCAGGGACTCCCCCGGGGCGAAGCGGCCGTCGAGCACCGCGTCACGGAGCTCGTGGAAGACGCCGTCGGAGACCGACTGCCGGGGCACGGGATCGAAGCCTGGGCTCATGCGGTGACGGTAGAGGCGTAGACATCAACAGATCAAGAGGTTGGACCAATATGCGGACGGGGACGTAACGGACACCTCGCCCGAGCGGCGGACAGCACGGGCACGACGCCCCTAGGGTCGCGACATGACCCAGTCCCCCGAGGGCACCAACGCCGCGACGCTCGCCGCGTACGAGGTCGCCGCCGGTGCCTACGCGGAGGGGACGCCTGCCACACCGCCGGACCGCCTCACCGCCCTGTTCGACCTGCTGGCCACCCACGTCCGTCCGCCGGCGACCCTGCTGGAGATCGGCAGCGCCACGGGTCGCGACGCCGATCTCCTGGAGGAGCGGGGCTACGCGGTCACCCGCACCGACGCCGCCTCCTCCTTCGTCAGCCTCCTGCGCCGGCGCGGGCTGGCAGCGGACCGGCTCAACGTGCTGACCGACGAGGTCCGGGGCGTCTACGACGTGGTCTACGCCAACGCCGTCTTCCTGCACTTCAGCCGGGGCGAGCTGGTCGGCGTCCTGGCCCGCATGCTGCCGCACGTGCGCGCCCGGGGGCTTCTGGTCTTCACGGTCAAGGGAGGCACCGGCGAGGGCTGGAGCACGCACAAGCTCGACCTGCCCCGCCACTTCACGTACTGGCAGGCGCCCGCGCTGCGCCAACTGGTCTCCTCCACGGGCTGGCAGGTGCTCGAGCTGACGGCGGACACCAGTGGTGACACCGAGTGGCTCACCGTCACCGCCCGCCCAGGGGTCTGACCAGGCGCCTCGCGGCCGGGCTCAGCCGACGGGTCATTCCGGCCGCACACCGTCCGGAAACCGGCCTAGATTGCCGACCATGGATGACGACGCGGTGGACAGAAGCCTCGACTCCTCCCAGGTGACGACGGCTTTGCTGGGCTGGTTGCTCGACTCCGACCCGGCGATCCGGTGGCAGGTCCTGCGCCACCTGACCGACGCACCGCCGGAGGCAGTCGCCGCCGAACGCGCCCGCGTGGCGACCGAGGGCTGGGGCGCCCGGCTGCTCGCCGCCCGGGACCCGGACGGCCAGTGGATGGGCGGTGCATGCTTCCCGGGCCGGGACCGCGGCGAACCACCGCCGGATGGCAGCCAGCCGTGGACCGCCACCCTGCCGGCGATGATGGAGCTCTACGACTTCGGGCTCGACCCGGCCACCGAGACCGCTCGCGAGATGACCGCCCTGGTCGCGGCGAGCTGTCGCTGGGAGTACAACGACGAGCCCTTCTTCGCCGGTGAGGTCGAGCCGTGCATCAACGGCCGCACGGTGACCCTGGGCGCCTACTTCGGTGCCGACGTCGACGGCCTCGTCTCTCGCCTGCTCGCCGACCAGCTCGACGACGGTGGATGGAACTGCGGGACCGAAGAGGGCTCGACCGTGTCGTCGTTCGCGTCGACGATCAACGTCCTCGAAGGCCTGCTCGAGTACCAGCGGGCAACCGGCGGGTCGCAGGAGCTGCGCGCTGCCCGCCGCAGTGGCGAGGAGTACCTGCTCGAACGGTCCTTGTTCCGACGCAGGAGCACGGGCGAGGTGGCCGTCCACGCCTGGCTGGAGCTCTCGTTCCCCACCCGGTGGCACTACGACGTCCTGCGGGCGCTGGAGTACTTCCGCCTGGCCGGCGTCCGGGACCCACGCCTGGCTGAGGCGATCGCGCTCGTCCGCCGCAAACGTCAGGACGACGGCACCTGGCTGCTCGAGAACACCCACCCCGGGGCAGTCCACGTCGAGCTCGAGGACGGCGACGGCCGCCCGAGCCGGTGGAACACCCTGCGGGCGACCCGGGTGCTCGCCTGGTGGGACACGCCGGGCTGAGTCGGCCAGTCGGTTCTGCCCGGACGGTGGGCTGTCGGTGACCGCCTGGCCCTCAGTCGCCCCGGAGCACCGGAGCCAGCGCCTCCAGGACCGACGCGTCCTCGATGGTGCTCGGCACCGCCGGCGTGGCCCCGTCCGCCATCTCCCGCATGGTCTTGCGCAGGATCTTGCCGGAGCGGGTCTTGGGCAGCGCCGGCACGATGTCGACCTGGTGCAGCGCCGCGACCGGGCCGACTTCGTCCCGCACCCGCTTCACCAGCTCGGCCTCCAGCGCCTCTCGTGCGCCGGCGGCGGACACGTCGACGCCGGCCTTGAGCACCACGAGCGCCCGGGGCACCTGGCCCTTGAGCTCGTCGACCACGCCGATCACCGCGCACTCGGCCACGGCCGGGTGACCCGCCAGGGCCGCCTCCAGCGACCCGGTC
>DASSPC010000368.1:0-2645 GCA_035699865.1 Oryzihumus sp.
ATCTACGCCTACGCCGAGGCCACCGTCCCCAAGGTCACGATCATCACCCGCAAGGCCTACGGCGGCGCCTACGACGTCATGGGGTCCAAGCACCTCGGCGCCGACATCAACCTCGCCTGGCCGACCGCGCAGATCGCCGTCATGGGCGCCCAGGGTGCGGTCAACATCCTCTACCGCAAGGAGCTCGCGGCCGCCGCCGAGCGCGGGGAGGACCTCGCGGAGGCCCGCCAGCGCTTCATCACCGAGTACGAGGACACCCTCGCCAACCCCTACGTCGCCGCCGAGCGTGGCTACGTGGACTCGGTGATCCCGCCGTCCTACACGCGGTCCTACGTCATCAAGGCGCTGCGGGCCCTGAAGAACAAGCGCGAGACGCTGCCGCCCAAGAAGCACGGGAACATCCCGCTGTGAGCGAGCAGACGCCCACCGAGGCGAGCGCACAGGTCATCCCGATCTCGGTGGCCCGCGGCAACGCGACCCCGGAGGAGGTGGCCGCGCTCGTCGCGGTGCTGGCCGCCGCGGCCGCGTCCGCAGCCGACGAGCCGGCACCCCGCCACACCTCGGTGTGGGCCTCCCGGGAGCGCCTCGTGCGCGCCCCGCATGTTCACGGCCGGGGCGCCTGGCGCGCCTCGGCCTGGCCGCACTGACCGGCCGGTCCTCCGCGCACCTCGCGGTTCGCTGCACCCCTGGAGGGACACCGTCGTGCGCCACGGCTACACCAACCTGACGGACACCGACGGCCGGGTGGTCACCAAGGAGTACCAGGGCCCGGACGCCGCGCGGCGGGCCGCGCGGGAGCAGGCGGCGCTGCGCTCGTTCGGTGCCGTCGTGCCCGTGCCAGCGCTGGTCTCCGGCACCCAGTCGGAGACGGTCACTGCGCTGGTGCCGGGCACGCCCGGCCAGGACCTGCTCGAGGCCGGCCACGCGTCCATGGTCCTGAGGGCCTGCGGCGCGCTGGCCGGGGCGGTGGCCACCCTCCCGCGCACCGGGCTGCCAGGCGATGCCGAGGCGCCCTCCCCCGGGCTGGTGCGCTGCCACGGCGACTTCGGCCCGCAGAACATGATCCTGGACCCCGACAGCGGCGAGGTCACTGCCCTGCTCGACTGGGAGATGGTCGACGTCGGCCACCCGTTGCGCGACCTGGCATGGGCGGAGTGGATCGTGCGGATGCACCACCCCGACCGGGTCGACGACCTGGACGCGCTCTTCGAGGGCTACGGCGCACGCCCTGCCTGGCCCGACCGGCAGGCCCAGATGGTGGCCTCCTGTGAGCGCCTGGCGGCCTTCGTGCAGGACTGGCCCTCGCCGGGGCAGCGCGAGGCACAGGCGCTGTGGCGGCTGCGCACCCGGACCACGGCCTCCTGGCTGGAGTGAGCCGGTGCCGCGCCACCGCGGCCCCGGCAACGGGGGCGAAACCCGTCGATATCGGCGGCCACCCGCGATACGTTCGAGCGCGTGACCACTGACGCTTCCGCGCCCACGGCGCGACCCACGACCGACGTCGACCGCATCGCCAACGGCTACCTCGACGCGTTTGTCGAGCTCAGCCCGCTGACCGCGACCTACCTGGGCATCCCCGGGCACGACGAGGACATCGACGACTTCTCCCCGGCGGGCCACGAGGCGCATGCCCAGCTGCGCCAGAAGACGCTGGCCGCGCTCGCCGAGGCGGTGCCGGCCGACGACATCGACCGGGTGACCATCGCAGCGATGCGTGAGCGCCTCGGCCTCGCCGACGAGATGCACGCCGCCGGCCTCGACGAGATGGCCCTCAACGTCATCGCCTCGCCGATGCAGGAGATCCGCGACGCGTTCGACCTGATGCCCACCGAGACCCAGGAACAGTGGGCCGTCATCGCCCGCCGCATGGCCAAGGTGCCCGCCGCCCTCGAGCTGTGGAAGCAGTCCCTGACCGCGGCTGCGGACGCAGGCAACATCACGCCGCAACGCCAGGTGCGCGAGTGCATCAAGCAGTGCGAGGACCACACCGCCGACGACGGCTACTTCGCCACGCTCGTGGCCGGCGCCAAGGCCGGCGAGGACGCCCTCGACGAGGCGGTGGCCGCGCAGCTGCGGACGTCCGTGCAGGCCGCTGCTGACGCCTACGCCGCGCTCGGGCAGTGGCTCGGCGACACGCTGCTGGACCGGGCGCCGGAGTCCGACGCCTGCGGGCAGGAGCGCTACGCCCTGCTGTCGCGCCACTTTCTCGGCGCCGAGGTGGACCTGGCCGAGACCTATGAGTGGGGCAAGGCCGAGCTGGCCCGGATCACGGCCGAGATGGAGAAGGTCGCCGAGCAGATCAAGCCCGGCTCGACCGTGCTCGAGGCGATCGCCCACCTCAAGGCGGACCCGGCCTACCAGCTGCACGGCACCGACGCCCTCAAGGCCTGGATGCAGGAGCGCGCCGACGAGGCCATCCGCAACCTCGCCGACGTCCACTTCGACATCCCCGAGCCGGTGCGCACCATCGAGTGCCTCATTGCACCCACGCAGACCGGCGGCATCTACTACACCGGCCCCAGCGAGGACTTCAGCCGTCCCGGCCGCATGTGGTGGTCGATCCCCAAGGGGGAGAACGAGTTCGGCACGTGGAACGAGCTGACGACCGTCTACCACGAGGGCGTGCCGGGCCATCACCTCCAGGT
>DASSPC010000369.1:0-3301 GCA_035699865.1 Oryzihumus sp.
GATCAGCCAGGGGTAGCCGTGGAACGCGAAGACGACCGGCCGGTCGGGGGTGAAGAGCTCGTCGAAGTCGCGGTCGGGCAGGCCGTGGGGGTGCTCCGCGGTCGGCTGCAGACGCATGAGGTCGACCACGTTGACCACCCGGACCCGCAGCTCGGGCAGGTGCTCGCGCAGCAGCGCCACCGCGGCCAGGGTCTCCAGGGTGGGCACGTCCCCGGCACAGGCCATGACGACGTCGGGCTCCTCGCCGGCCGACGTGCCCGCCCACTCCCACACCCCCAGCCCGCGGGCGCAGTGGGCCCGGGCCTGTTCCAGGGTCAGGTAGTCCAGTGCGGGGTTCTTGCCGGCGACGATGACGTTGACCTTGTCGGTGCCGGCCAGACAGTGCTCGGCCACGGCCAGCAGGCTGTTGGCGTCCGGGGGCAGGTAGACGCGGACGATCTCGGCCTTCTTGTTGACCACGTGGTCGATGAAGCCAGGGTCCTGGTGGGAGAAGCCGTTGTGGTCCTGGCGCCACACGTGCGAGGAGAGCAGGTAGTTCAGCGAGGGGATGGGCCGGCGCCAGGGCAGGTCACGGGTGACCTTGAGCCACTTGGCGTGCTGGTTGAACATCGAGTCCACGATGTGCACGAACGCCTCGTAGCAGTTGAACAGCCCGTGCCGTCCGGTGAGCAGGTAGCCCTCCAGCCAGCCCTGGCACAGGTGCTCGGAGAGCACCTCCATGACCCGGCCGTCCGGCGCGAGGTGGTCGTCCCCGGCATACCGGTGGGCCATCCACGTGCGGTCGGTGACCTCGAACAGGGCCTGGAGGCGGTTGGAGGCGGTCTCGTCCGGGCCCATGACGCGGAAGCGGTCGTCGTTGGCCGCCATGACGTCCCGCAGCCACCCGCCCAGCACCTGCGTGGCGGCGCTGGCGCCGCGGCCGGGGTGGGCCACCTCGACAGCGTGGCCGGCGGGGTCCGGCAGGTCCAGCGGCCGCATGAGCAGGCCACCGTTGGCGTGCGGGTTGTCGCTCATCCGGCGCTGCCCGCGCGGAGCCGCCCGCCAGATCGCATCGACCGGGGCGCCTTCGTCGTCGAAGAGCTCCTCGGGCCGGTAGGAGCGCAGCCACTGCTCGAGCATCGCCAGGTGCTCGGGGTTGGTGCGCACCGCGGAGAGGGGCACCTGGTGCGCGCGGAAGGTGCCCTCGACCGGCACGCCGTCCACCTCGCGTGGACCGGTCCACCCCTTGGGGGTGCGCAGCACCACCATCGGCCAGGTGGGCCGCTCGACCGTCTCGTCGGGACCGGCCGAGCGGGCCCGCTCGCCGATCGCGGCGATGATGTCGACGCACTCCTCCAGCGCCTCGGCGAGCGCCACGTGGACCTGCTCGGGGTCGTCGCCGGTGACGAACCGCGGCTCCCAGCCGGCGCCCTCGAGCAGGCGGCGCAGCTGGTCCTCCGGGATGCGGGCGAGCACTGTCGGCCCGGCGATCTTGTAGCCGTTGAGGTGCAGCACCGGCAGCACCGCGCCGTCGGTCAGCGGGTTGAGGAACGCGGTGGAGTGCCAGCTCGCCGCCAGCGCACCGGTCTCGGCCTCCCCGTCGCCGACGACGCAGGCGACCAGCAGGCCGGGGTTGTCGAAGGCGGCGCCGAACGCGTGGGCCAGGGAGTAGCCGAGCTCGCCGCCCTCGTGGATCGACCCCGGGGTCTCCGGTGCCACGTGGCTCGGGATGCCACCGGGGAAGCTGAACTGGCGGAACAGCCGGCGCAGCCCCTCCTCGTCCTGGCCGACCTGCGGGTAGACCTCGCTGTAGGTGCCCTCGAGCCACGTGTTGGCCACCACCGCGGGCCCGCCGTGCCCGGGGCCGGCGATGAAGATCGCATCGAGGTCGCGCTCGCGGATGAGCCGGTTGACGTGGGCGTAGACCAGGTTCAGGCCGGGGCTGGTGCCCCAGTGCCCCAGCAGCCGGGGCTTGACGTGCTCGGGGCGCAGCGGCTCGCGCAGCAGCGGGTTGTCCAGCAGGTAGATCTGGCCGACGGCGCAGTAGTTCGCGGCGCGCCACCACAGGTCGACGGCTTGCAGGTCCGGGTCGAGCGCCACGGGTGGTTCCCCTCGTCGGTGCTGCACGGCATACGTGCTGACCACGCTGGCCGACCCTCCTGTCCGGCGCAACCGGTTCACGCCCACGGGGGTCTTTGGTGCGCGCCCAAGGGGACCTTCGGCCCGACCTGACCCGGCACTGCCCGCGACGCTTCGTGACGTGAAGGCGTGGATCGTGGACCAGCCGGGCCCCATCGCCACGGGGCCGCTGCGAGAGGTGGAACGCGAGACGCCGGTGCCCGCGCCGGGTCAGGTCCGGGTGCGGGTCCTGTGCTGCGGGGTGTGCCGCACCGACCTGCACCTGGCCGAGGGCGACCTGGCTCCGCGACGGCACGGCGTCATCCCGGGGCACGAGGTGGTGGGGGTCGTCGACGAGCTCGGGCCGGGGAGCACCCGCTTCGCCCGGGGTGACCGGGTCGGCGTCGCCTGGCTCGGGGCCACCGACGGGACCTGCCGCTTCTGCCGGCGCGGCGAGGAGAACCTGTGCCTGTCGCCGACGTTCACCGGGTGGGACGTCGACGGTGGCTACGCCGAGCAGTGCCTCGTCGACGAGCGGTTCGCCTACGCGCTGCCGGACAGCATCAGCGACGACCAGGCCGCGCCGTTGCTGTGCGCCGGGATCATCGGCTTCCGGGCGCTGAAGGCCACTGCGGTGCGGCCCGGGGGCGCGCTGGGGATCTACGGCTTCGGCGGCAGCGCCCACCTGACCTCGCAGATCGCCCTCAAGCAGGGCATCCGGGTGCACGTGCTCACCCGGGGCGACCGCAACCGCCGGCTGGCGCTGGCGCTGGGCGCGGACTCCGTGGGCGGCCCGACCGACGAGCCGCCGGAGAAGCTGGACGGCGCGATCCTGTTCGCCCCCAGCGGCGAGCTGGTGCCGGTCGCACTGCGGGCCCTCGACCGTGGGGGCACCGCCGCGGTCGCCGGCATCTGGATGTCGGACATCCCCTCGCTCAACTACGACCGTGAGCTGTTCGAGGAGCGGCGGCTGCGCAGCGTCACCGCCAACACCCGCGCCGACGGCGAGGAGCTGCTGACCCTGGCCGCCCGCCTCGGCGTGCGCGCCACGACCCACTCCTACCCGCTCGCGTGGGCTGATGGCGCGCTGCGCGACCTGGCCTCCGGGGCGTTCGACGGCGCGGCGGTGCTGCACCCCTGACCGCCCGGGTGAACCATGGAGGCATCCCCCTCGTGGTGGCGGTGGGAGGTGTGGTGAGCGAGA
>DASSPC010000370.1:0-3250 GCA_035699865.1 Oryzihumus sp.
GACCGCGATCTACGAGGCGTCCCTGGCCTGCAAGGCGGCCGGCGTGCCGGTCATCGGCGACGGCGGCCTGCAGTACTCCGGGGACATCGCCAAGGCCCTGGTCGCCGGCGCCGACACCGTGATGCTCGGCTCGCTGCTCGCCGGCTGCGAGGAGAGCCCGGGCGAGCTGGTCTTCATCAACGGCAAGCAGTTCAAGTCCTACCGGGGCATGGGCTCCCTCGGGGCGATGCAGTCCCGTGGCCGGGGCCAGTCCTACTCCAAGGACCGCTACTTCCAGGGCGACGTCACCGACGACGACAAGGTGGTGCCCGAGGGCATCGAGGGCCAGGTGCCCTACCGCGGACCCCTCGCGGCCGTCGCCTACCAGCTGATCGGCGGGCTGCGGCAGTCCATGTTCTACGTCGGCGCGGCCACCATCCCCGACCTGCAGGCCAAGGGCCGGTTCGTGCGGATCACCTCCGCCGGGCTGAAGGAGAGCCACCCGCACGACATCCAGATGACGGTCGAGGCGCCCAACTACAGCCGTCGCTGACCCTCGACAGGCCCGCGCGCCCGTGCCCCGCCCCCGCGGGGCACGGGCGCGTCGCACTCGCCGGTAACCTTGCGGCGTGACTGAGATCGAGATCGGCCGAGGCAAGCGCGGCCGCCGCGCGTACTCCTTCGACGACATCGCGGTCGTGCCCTCGCGGCGCACCCGCGACCCCGAGGAGGTCTCGGTCGCCTGGCAGATCGACGCCTACCACTTCGACCTGCCGGTCATCGGTGCGCCGATGGACTCGGTGATGTCGCCGGAGACGGCGATCGCGTTCGGCCGGCTGGGCGGCCTGCCCGTGCTCGACCTCGAGGGCCTGTGGACCCGCTACGAGGACCCGGCCCCGCTGCTGGCCGAGATCGCCGCGCTCGGCCCGGAGTCGGCCACCTCGCGGATGCAGGAGATCTACGCCGAGGAGATCAAGCCCGAGCTGATCTCCCAGCGCCTCAAGCAGATCCGCGACGCGGGCATCACCGTCGCCGGCGCGCTGTCGCCGCAGCGCACCCAGGAGCACTGGAAGACCGTCGTCGACGCCGGCGTCGACCTGTTCGTCATCCGCGGCACCACCGTCTCGGCCGAGCACGTCTCCGGCCGGGCCGAGCCGCTCAACCTCAAGCGCTTCATCTACGAGCTCGACGTGCCGGTGATCGTCGGTGGCGCGGCGTCCTACACCGCCGCCCTGCACCTGATGCGCACCGGCGCCGCGGGCGTCCTCGTCGGGTTCGGTGGCGGCGCCGCCCACACCACCCGCCTGACCCTGGGCATCCACGCCCCGATGGCCTCGGCGATCGCCGACGTGGCCGCCGCCCGGCGCGACTACATGGACGAGTCCGGCGGTCGCTACGTGCACGTCATCGCCGACGGCGGCATGGGCCGCAGCGGCGAGATCATCAAGGCCGTCGCCTGCGGCGCCGACGCGGTCATGCTCGGCGCGGCCCTGGCGCGTGCCACCGAGGCGCCCGGCCGCGGATACCACTGGGGGCCGGAGGCCCACCACCAGCAGCTGCCGCGCGGCGAGCGCGTCGCGGTCGGCGCGCTCGGCTCGCTGGAGGAGATCCTGCTCGGGCCCGGCCGGGTCGCGGACGGCACGACCAACCTGATCGGGGCGCTGAAGCGGGCCATGGCCACCACCGGCTACTCCGACCTGAAGGAGTTCCAGCGCGTCGAGGTCGTCGTCGCGCCCTACCAGCGCAGCTGACGCACCTCGAGGGGGTCGCGATGGAGTCCACCGCCCTGTCCCCGGCCGAGCGCACCCGCGCCCTGGCCGCGATGCAGGAGGAGGAGCTCGACGTCGTCATCGTCGGTGGTGGCGTCGTGGGGGCCGGTGCGGCCCTCGACGCCGCCACGCGCGGGCTCTCCGTCGCGATCCTCGAGGCGCGGGACTGGGCCTCGGGCACCTCGAGCCGGTCCAGCAAGCTGATCCACGGTGGCCTGCGCTACCTGGAGATGCTCGACTTCCGGCTGGTGCGCGAGGCCCTGCGCGAGCGGGCCCTGCTGCTGCGCACGCTCGCCCCGCACCTGGTCCGGCCGGTGCCGTTCGTCTACCCGCTGACCCACCGGCTGTGGGAGCGGCCCTACGTCGGGGCCGGGCTGACCCTCTATGACTCGATGGGTGCCGTCTCGGCCGCCTCCCGCGGGCTGCCCCGGCACCGGCACCTGACCCGCCGGCAGGCGCTGTCCCTGGTGCCCAGCCTGCGCAAGGACTCCCTGGTCGGCGCCGTGCAGTACTACGACGCGCAGGTCGACGACGCGCGCCACACGATGACCCTGGTGCGTACCGCCGTCTCCTACGGCGCTCTGGCCGCGAACCGTGCCCGCGTCACGGGGTTCCTCCGGCAGGGGGAGCGGGTCACCGGGGTCCGGGTGCGTGACCTGGAGAGCGGGCGCGAGCTGGAGATCCGGGCCAAGCAGGTGCTCAACGCCACCGGCGTGTGGACCGACGAGACGCAGGCGATGGTGGGGGAGCGCGGCCAGTTCCGGGTCCGCGCCAGCAAGGGCATCCACCTGGTCGTGCCCCGGGACCGGATCCAGTCCCAGAGCGGGCTGATCCTGCGCACCGAGAAGTCGGTGCTGTTCGTCATCCCGTGGGGCCGGCACTGGATCATCGGCACCACCGACACCGACTGGAGCCTGGACAAGGCCCACCCGGCGGCCAGCAGCCGCGACATCGACTACCTGCTCGAGCACGTCAACCGGGTCCTCACCACCCCGCTCAGCCGCGAGGACGTCGAGGGCGTGTATGCCGGGCTGCGCCCCCTGCTCGCGGGCGAGAGCGAGCAGACCTCCCAGCTCTCCCGCGAGCACGTGATCGGCCATCCCACCCCGGGTCTGGTCGTCGTCGCGGGCGGCAAGTACACGACGTACCGGGTGATGGCCGCCGACGCGGTCGACGAGGTCTCCCGCGCGCTGGACGAGCGGGTGCCGGCGTCGTGCACGGCGCGCATCCCGCTCCTCGGGGCCGAGGGCTACGACGCGGCCTGGAACGCCCGGCACCGCACGGCCACCCGCTACGGCGTGCACGTGGCCCGGGTCGAGCACCTGCTGGGGCGCTACGGCTCCATGGTCGAGGAGGTCCTGGACCTGTGCGCCGACGAGCCGGACCTGGCCCGGCCGCTGCCCGGCGCCGACGACTACCTCGCCGCCGAGGTCGTCTACGCCTGCACCCACGAAGGGGCCCGCCACCTCGACGACGTGCTGACCCGGCGCACCCGCATCTCC
>DASSPC010000371.1:0-10171 GCA_035699865.1 Oryzihumus sp.
GAACACCAGCAGGCTGCTCAGCGAGATGGCCACGGTCAGCCCGGAGAACATCACCGTGCGCCCGGCGCTCGCGAGGGTGCGCGAGGTGGCGAGCACGACCTGCTCGCGGGTGATGTCGGCCGCAGGCCCGCCGGCGGCGATCGCGCGCAGCTCCTCGCGGAACCGGCTGACGACCAGCAGGCCGTAGTCGATGCACAGGCCCAGCCCCAGGACGGTGACGACGTTGACGACCGAGGCGTCGAGGTCGATGACGTAGGAGAAGGCGAGCAGGCTGGCCAGCGCGCCGCCGATCGAGGCGATGGCCCCGACGACGGGCATGCCCGCGGCGATGAAGCCGCCGAACACGACCACCATGACCAGCAGGCTCACCGGCAGCGCGATGCCCTCACCGGTGCGCAGGTCGGTCTCGACCTGGCTGGTGATCTGGCTGACGAGCTGCGAGGTGCCACCGACATGGCCGCGGGCGCCCGGCAGGTCGCGCACCATGGCCTGCAGCTCGCCGGTGACCGCCGACTCGGTGCTGCGCTGGGCGGCCTTGTCCAGGCCCGGCGTGGTGTCGACGACCGTGAGGAAGCCGCCCCGGGACGGGTCGCCTTGTGCCACAAGGGACCTGGCTGCAGCTGACGTGGGTCCGCCCGGCACCAGGAAGGGGTTGGCCACCTGCTGGACCCCGCTGATGCGGCGCAGCGCCTCGGAGTGCCGGCGGACCGTGCCGGCGACGGCCGGGGCGGTGAGGTCCACCCCGGTGACCTGCAGCATCGTCGCCGGGCCCTTGGCCGCCGCCTCGGAGACGAGGTCCCGGCCGGTGCGCGCCTCGCCCGGCACGGTTGGCTCGCCCGAGGTGAGCCGCTGGAACAGCGAGTCACCGCCGAGGGCGCCGGCGGCCGCCGCGAAGCACAGGGCCAGCACGACGAGCCACAGGCCGAGGACGCGCCAGGGATGGCGCCCCACGACGGTGCCCATCCGGGCCAGGCGGGTCGGGCGGGCAGCCCGCGACGTCGGGCGGGATGGTGACGCGGGGGAGGGCGTGGGGGTCACGCGGGATAGCCTGCCAGCCGTGAGCACGACCGACGACGACCTCTTCGCCACGGCGCACCGCGAGGGTGCCGCCGGCGTCGACGCGTCGCCGTCGGTGATGCCGCCGCTGGCCGTCCGGATGCGCCCGCAGTCGCTGGAGGAGGTCCGCGGGCAGGGCGCGGTGCTGCGCCCGGGCAGCCCCCTGCGCCGCCTCATCGAGGGGTATGCCGGGCCGGCGGGCCCGCTGTCGGCGATCCTCTGGGGGCCGCCGGGGACCGGCAAGACCACCCTGGCACACCTGGTCGCCACCAACGCCGGACGCAAGTTCGTCGAGCTGTCCGCGGTCACGGCCGGGGTCAAGGACGTCCGTGCCGTCATGGACGCCGCGGCGCGCGAGCGCGACCTCTACGACCGCCAGACGGTGCTGTTCCTCGACGAGATCCACCGGTTCACCAAGGCCCAGCAGGACGCCCTGCTGCCCGGCGTGGAGAACCGCCTGGTCATCCTGGTGGCCGCGACGACGGAGAACCCCTCGTTCAGCGTCATCGCCCCGCTGCTGTCCCGCTCGATGCTCATCACCCTCGGCCCGCTCGCGGACGACGAGCTCGACCAGGTGCTCACGCGTGCCCTCGAGGACGAGCGCGGGCTGGCCGGGGCGTTCACCCTCACGGCCGACGCGCGCGCCCACCTCGTGCGCATCGCCGGGGGAGACGCCCGGCGCGCACTGACGTCGCTGGAGGCCGCCGCCGGGGTGGCCCTCGACGCCCAGCCGGCCGGCCGGCATACCGATGAGCCGGTGGAGGTGACGCTGGCCCAGGTGGAGCAGGCGGTCGCCCACGCCGCGGTGCGCTACGACCGCACCGGCGACCAGCACTACGACGTGGCCAGCGCGCTGATCAAGTCGATGCGGGGCAGCGACGTCGACGCCGCACTGCACTACCTCGCGCGGATGCTGGAGGCGGGGGAGGACCCGCGCTTCATCGCCCGGCGCATCGTCATCGCCGCCAGTGAGGACGTCGGCATGGCCGACCCCACCGCGTTGCAGACCGCCGTCGCCGCCCTGCACGCGGTGGCCCAGATCGGCATGCCGGAGGCCCGGATCATCCTGGCGCAGGCCGTCGTCCACAACGCCCTGGCGCCCAAGTCCAACGCCGCCTACGCCGGGATCAACGCGGCGATCGCCGACATCCGGGCCGGCCGCGGTGGACCGGTGCCGGTCCACCTGAGGGGGAGCGGCTACGCCGGCGCGGCACGCCTCGGCCACGGCGAGGGCTACTCCTACCCCCACGACGACCCGGCCGGTGTGGTGCAGCAGCAGTACCTCCCGGACGACCTCGCGGAGCAGGCCGACTACTACCACCCGACCGAACGCGGCTGGGAACAGACGCTGTCGGCCCGGTGGGCCCAGCTGCGAAGGCACATCCGCGGCCGCTGAGCGCGCATCAACACGCTCGGTAACGATTTGTCATCCAAGACATCAACCGTTCTGGATGTGCCCCTGACCGTGTGGCATGTTTACGCCGACTCGTGAGAGCGCCGTCACATCTTGTCGGGGGGACCCCTACGCCATGTGCTCGCCGCACGACGTCGTCGTGGCAGTTTTCACATGGACGGAGTGCGCATGTCGCTGGGTGTCGACCCGCAGGACCAGGTCTCGAGCGAGGCCCTGGTCGACGTGGTTGCGGTGGCCTCAACCAAGGAGCACGGCAAGTCCCCGTCCCGCATCGCCTTCGACCGCCTCCGCAAGGACCGCATGGCCATCGTCTGCGCATGCGTGGTGGTGCTCTTCGTCCTCGTGGCGGTCCTCGCGCCGCTGCTGTGCGCACTCGAGGGTCAGAACTACTCGGACTTCCACACCGAGCTGGTGGACGAGTTCGGCTTCCCGACCATCGGGCCCAACGCGTCGCACTGGTTCGGCGTCGAGCCCAAGACCGGCCGTGACCTGTTCGCCCAGTGGACCTACGGCGCCCGACCCAGCCTGATCATCGCCTTCGTGGCAGCCGTGTCCTCCTCGGTCGTGGGCGTGGTGCTCGGTCTGACCGCCGGCTTCCTGCGCGGCACGGTGGACCGGGTCATCAGCTGGGTCGTCGACTTCGTGCTGAGCCTGCCCTACCTGCTCGTCGCCATCGCGGCCGTGCCGATCGTCGTGGGCATCGCCGGCGGCGTCAACGCGCTGACGCCGCAGGACAACGCCGACATCCGCTTCTACGTCCTCATCGGCGTCCTGGTCTTCTTCGGCTGGGCCAGCCTCGCCCGACTGATTCGGGGTGAGGTCATCTCGCTGCGCGAGCGCGAGTTCGTCCAGGCGGCGAAGATCATCGGTGTCCCCACCCGGCGGGTGCTGTTCAAGGAGCTGCTCCCGAACCTCGTGGCACCGATCGTCATCCAGCTGTCGCTGGCCCTGCCGGCCTACATCGTGGCCGAGGCCGGCCTCACCTTCCTCGGGGTCGGGCTCATCGAGCCCACCCCCTCGTGGGGCCAGATGATCGCCAAGGCCACCACGTACTACCAGGCAGACCCGCTGTACCTGTGGCTGCCTGTCGTCGGAGTGTCCGCCCTCACCCTGGCCCTGAGCTGGCTGGGTGACAGCGTGCGAGACGCGTTCGACCCCAAGACGCGCCGCTGACGCAGCGTGGCCCATCGAGGCAAGACAAGGAGAATCGCAGTGATTCGATTGAAGGGTACGGCGCTCATTTCTGCCGTGGCTGTGATCGGACTGGCCGCCTGCGGCACGCCGTCCAACAACGCCAAGGACGTGGGGGGCTCCTCGTCCAACACGATCGCCGGTGCGCAGCAGAAGGCCACCGACGAGTCCGCCAAGGGTCCTGCCAAGGACATCGCAGGGGCCAAGAAGGGCGGGACCATGACGGTCTACGCCGAGAGCACCCCCTCGACGTTCGACCCGACCAACATCTACTACACCGACGGCAACCAGATCGCGAAGCTCGCGTTCCGGACGCTGACCCAGTTCGACATCCGCGACGGCAAGCCCGTCCTGGTGCCGGACCTCGCCGAGGACCTGGGCAAGGTCTCCGCCGACAAGCTGACCTGGACCTTCAAGCTCAAGCAGGGCATCAAGTACCAGGACGGGACGCCGGTCAAGGCCGCGGACTTCGCCTACGCGATCAAGCGGTCCTTCGCCCACGACATCTTCGACGCGGGCCCGACCTACCAGCTCTCCTACTTCAAGGACGCTGACACCTACAAGGGCCCCTACGCCTCGGGTGAGAACTACTCCGGAGTCGAGACCCCGGATGACAGCACGCTGGTCATCCACCTCAAGACCCCGTTCCCGGACCTGCCCTACTACGGCACGTTCCCGATGTTCACGCCGATCCCGCAGGCGAAGGACACCAAGCAGAGCTACGAGCAGCACCCGATGACCACGGGTCCGTACATGTGGCAGAGCTACAACCCGGGCGCCGAGCTCAAGCTCGTCAAGAACCCCAACTGGGACCCCAACACGGACCCGGTGCGTCACCAGTACGTCGACGCGTGGGACTTCAAGTGGGGCGGCGACGCCATCAAGAGCCAGCAGCAGGTCCTGGCCAGCCAGGGTCCGGACGCGGCGGCGGTCGAGTACGACAACGTCGACGCCTCGGTCGTCCCGCAGCTGACCGGTGACAAGAAGGCCCAGCTGATCCAGGGCGCCAGCCCCTGCACCATCGTCGAGCAGATGGACACCCGCAAGATCCCGCTCGAGGTCCGCAAGGCGATCGCCGTGGCCTACAACTGGGACGAGATGAACAAGGTGTCCGGCAACACCAGCCTCACCACCGAGCCGGCGTCCTCGATCCTGCCCCCGGCCGTCCCGGGCTACACCAAGTTCACTGTCCCGGGCCTGACCGGCACCGGCCAGGGCGACCCGGCCAAGGCCAAGCAGATGCTGCAGGCGGCCGGCAAGCTCGGCTTCCAGCTGTCCTGGTACTACTCCAACGACAGCCAGACCGCGTCGCAGCTGACCCAGGCACGCACCAAGTTCCTCGAGGCCGCCGGCTTCACGGTCAAGCCGATCGGCGTGCCGAAGGCCCAGATCCGCAAGTACACCGGCAACTACAGCGGTGCGGCCAACATGCTGTGGTCGCCCCGCGGCTGGTGCTCCGACTGGCCGAGCGGCTCCTCGTGGTTCCCGGTGCTGTTCAAGTCCCAGTCCGTGAAGGACCAGAACTCCATCGGCATGCTCCAGGACCCCGCCCTGGACAAGAAGATCGACGACGTCTCCGCGCTGCCCCTGGACCAGCAGGCCGCCAAGTGGGGTGAGCTCGACAAGTACATCCTCGAGACGTACATGCCGGCGCTGCCCTTCTACTACGACAAGATGGCCATCGTCGTGGGCAACAAGGTGGGTGGCGCCGTCGGTGACCCGACCCAGGGCCTGCCGATCTTCACCCAGATGTTCGTCAAGAGCTGACCTGACCCCAGCTCATCCCTGACCGGTGGCCGGGCCCCGCGCCCGGCCACCGGTCACCGAGCGGCCCACCACTGCGGGAGTGCCCCCACTGTGTTCACCTTCCTCACCCGGCGCATCATCAGCGCGATCTCGGTCGTCATCGCGACCGTGATCGCCTCGTTCGCGCTGTTCTTCGTCGCGCCAAGCGACCCCGCCTCCGCCATCTGCGGAGACACGCGGTGCTCCCAGCAGCGCTACGAGGACATCAAGAAGAGCCTCAACCTCGACCGGCCTGTGACGGAGCAGTTCGCCGACTACGCCGGGGGGATCGTCTTCGGCCGTGACTTCACCGATGGCGGCGTCACGACGCACTGCGACGCACCCTGCCTGGGCTACTCGTTCAAGACCGGCCAGCCGGTGCTGCAGCAGATCGCCACCCGCCTGCCGGTCACCCTCACCGTGGTCCTCGGGGCCTCGGTCATCTTCTTCGGCGTCGGCGTGTCCATGGGCTCCATGGCGGCCCGCCGACGGGGCACCTCCGGTGACCGAGCCCTCGTCGGCGCGACGCTGATCATGAGCTCCATCCCGTACTACCTGGTGGCGCTGCTCGTCTTCCTCTACCTGGTGATCAGCTTCCCGATCCTGCCGCGGCCGGGCTACTTCCCGATCAGCGACTACGGCCCGGTGAAGTGGTTCATGGGCTTCCTCGCGCCGTGGCTGGTGCTGGGCATCTACAACTCGACCTCCTACACCCGCTACTCGCGCGGCTCGATGGTCGAGGCGCTGTCCGAGGACTACGTCCGGACCGCCCGCAGCAAGGGCATCAGCGAGCGTCGCGTCGCCTACCTGCACGGCCTGCGCGCCTCGATCACGCCGGTGGTGACGATCTACGGCCTCGACATCGCCTACCTGATCGTCAGCTCGCTGTTCACCGAGCGCATCTTCGACCTCCCCGGCATCGGGAACCTCGTGCTCCAGAGCTTCAACAACTCCGACCTGCCGATGATCATGGGCACGGTGATCGTCGGGGCCGTGGTCCTGGTGGTCATGAACCTCCTGGTCGACATCGTCTACTCGTTCCTCGACCCCCGCGTGAGGTTGTCATGAGCCAGACCTCGGCCACCGAGGCCACCACCTCCGGGCGTCCGCAGACGGTCACCCGCGCCCGTCGGGTCACCAACCCCTCTGGCCAGGAGCCGTTCCTCGTCGTCGACGACCTGCGGGTCGAGTTCCCGACGGCGGACGGCGCGGTCCAGGCGGTCCAGGGCCTGAGCTACCAGCTGCCCATGGGGCGCACCCTCGCCATCGTCGGCGAGTCCGGCTCCGGCAAGTCCGTGTCGAGCATGGCCGTCATGGGCCTGCACGACATGCGGCGCACCCGCATGAGCGGCTCGATCAAGCTCGGCGGCCAGGAGATCGTCGGCATGTCCAGCCAGGGCATGCGCAAGGTCCGGGGCGACCAGGCGTCGATGATCTTCCAGGACCCGCAGTCCTCGCTCCACCCGTACTTCAAGATCGGCTGGCAGATCGCCGAGGCCTACCGCGCCCACCACAAGGTGTCGAAGAAGACCGCGCGGGCGCGCGCCCTCGAGATGCTGGACCGGGTCGGCATCCCCAACCCCCAGCGCCGGATCGACCAGTACCCCTACGAGTTCTCCGGTGGCATGCGCCAGCGCGCGATGATCGCCATGGCGCTGGTCAACGACCCCAAGCTGCTCATCGCCGACGAGCCGACGACCGCCCTCGACGTCACTGTCCAGGCCCAGATCCTGGACCTGCTCAACGACCTCCAGAAAGAGTTCGGCTCGGCCATCATGCTGATCACGCACGACCTCGGGGTCGTCGCGGAGGTCGCCGACGACGTCCTGGTGATGTATGCCGGCCGCGCAGTCGAGTACGGCACGGCCCAGGAGGTGCTGGCCAGCCCGACCCACCCCTACACGTGGGGCCTGCTCGAGTCGATCCCCTCGGTCTCGACCGAGCACGAGATGCTGCGCCCGATCCGTGGCACCCCGCCGAGCCTGGTCAACCTGCCCCCCGGCTGCTCCTTCCACCCTCGCTGCCCGTACGTCGACCGGGTGTCCGGCGACCTGTGCCGCACCGAGCTGCCCGAGCTGGTCCGCCGCGACCAGGTGGGCACCGACGCATCCCGCTGCCACCTCGCCGACCCCCGCGCCATCTTCACGGCCGAGGTCGAGCCGGGCCTGGCCTGAGAAGGAGTACCCCGTGAGCAGCACCCCCTCGTCCGGCACGCCCCTGCTGAGCGTGCGCGACCTGAAGATGCACTTCCCCATCAAGAGCACCGACGGGCTGTTCGCCAAGCGGCAGATCGTCCAGGCCGTCGACGGTGTCTCCTTCGACCTCGGCAAGGGCCAGACGCTCGGCCTGGTGGGGGAGTCCGGCTGTGGCAAGTCGACCCTCGGTCGGGCGATCACGCGCCTGTACAAGCCGACCGACGGCCAGATCCTGTTCGAAGGGACCGACCTGGCCGGTCTGCCGGAGCCGAAGATGCGCCCCTTCCGCCGCGAGCTGCAGATGGTCTTCCAGGACCCGTACAGCTCGCTGAACCCGCGCCAGACCGTCGGCTCGATCATCAGCACCCCGCTGCAGGTCCACGGGCTGGCCAAGGGCAGGGAGATCCAGCGGGTCCAGGAGCTGCTGGAGCGGGTGGGCCTCAACCCCGAGCACCACAACCGCTACCCCAACGAGTTCTCCGGCGGCCAGCGCCAGCGCATCGGCATCGCCCGCGCCCTCGCCGTCGAGCCGCAGGTGATCGTGGCCGACGAGCCGGTCTCGGCCCTGGACGTCTCGATCCAGGCGCAGGTCATGAACCTCATGGAGGAGCTGCGCCGCGACCTCGGCATCGCATTCGTCTTCATCGCCCACGACCTCGGCGTCGTGCGCCACTTCTGCGACCGGGTCGCGGTGATGTACCTCGGCAAGATGGTCGAGGTCGGTGACCGCGAGCAGGTCTACACCGCGCCGCAGCACCCCTACACGCAGGCGCTGCTGTCGGCCGTGCCCGACCTCGGCGCGGTGCGCGGCGTGCCGCCGCGCGAGCGGATCCGCCTCGCCGGTGACGTGCCCAGCCCCATCAACCCGCCGAGTGGCTGCCGCTTCCGCACCCGCTGCTGGAAGGCCCAGGACATCTGCGCCAGCCAGGAGCCGCCGCTGGAGACCAAGGCCGGCGCGGGCACCGGGCACTCCATCGCCTGCCACTTCCCGGAGGTCAAGCAGAGCCTCGTCGCGGAGGCGAGCGCCTGAGCCCGGGACCGGGCGGTAGGGTTCCCGACAGACAGTGCGGCCGGCCCGTGGACGGCGCCTCGTCGCAACCGTTCCCAGGCGTGAGGTGAGAGTGTGAGCGTGTCCCTCGGCGACGTCGCCGGACTGATCGCGGCCCTGGCGTTCGCCTACGCGGTGATCCGTCTCGGCTCGGTCATCGGCAAGGCCGGCAAGGTGCTCGACGAGGCCAGAATCGGGGTCCGTGGCGTCTCCGAGCAGACCGTGCCGCTGCTGTCGCAGGTGACCGACACGGTCGCCTCGACCAACGAGCAGATCGTGCGGGTGGACACCATCACGGCCAACGTCGCGGCGATGTCCACCAACGTCAACGCGCTCACCTCGCTGTTCGCCGCCACGCTCGGCTCGCCGGTGGTCAAGGTCGCCGCGTTCAGCTACGGCGTGCGCTCGGCGATGAAGGGCAACGCCCAGGGCAAGGCGGCCGGCCGGCGCCGCCGGAAGGGGTGATCGGGGTGCGACGACTGTTCTGGGTCGCCCTCGGCGCGACCGTCGGGGTCCTGGCCGTCCGCAAGGTCACCAAGGTCGCCGAGGCCTACACCCCGGCCGGGGTTGCCAGCGGCCTGGCGGGGATCGGCGAGGGCCTGAAGGAGATGGCCGAGGCCGTGCGCGAAGGCATGGCCGAGCGCGAGGAGGAGCTGCGCTTCGCCCTCGGCATCGACACCGCGACCCTGCCCGACGGCCGGGCGATGGACGCCGAGGCGGCCCGCCGCCTGCTCGACGACCCGACCGGGCCGCGCGCCCGCTAGACCGACGCACGTCCCGGACCACCGCACCCTCGCACCTGCACGGCATACCCTGCGAAGATGGGCGACTGGCCGGGACGTCAGCCCCTTGACACGGTCACGGCGTGCTGCCGCGGCCGCGTGACACGAGTGACAACGCAGTGAGGACTTGAGCATGGAAACCGCCGAGATCAGGCGCCGCTGGCTGGACTTCTTCGAGAAGGCGGGCCATGCCGTGGTCCCCAGCGCCCCACTGCTCTACGACGACCCCAACCTGCTGTTCGTCAACGCCGGCATGGTGCCGTTCAAGCCCTACTTCCTCGGCCAGGAGAGCGCGCCCTGGAAGCGCGCCACCAGCGTGCAGAAATGCGTGCGCACCCTCGACATCGACGAGGTCGGCAAGACGAGCCGCCACGGCACGTTCTTCCAGATGAACGGCAACTTCTCCTTCGGCGACTACTTCAAGAAGGACGCCATCGCCTTCGCCTGGGAGCTCTTGACGACCAGCCAGGCCGACGGCGGCTACGGTCTGCACCCCGACCGGCTCTGGGCCACCGTCTACCACGACGACGACGAGGCCGCGCAGATGTGGCTGGACCAGACCGACATCCCCGCCGAGCGCATCGTGCGCCGCGGGATGAAGGACAACTACTGGTCCATGGGCGTGCCCGGCCCGTGCGGCCCGTGCAGCGAGATCTTCGTCGACCGCGGCCCGGAGTACGGCCGCGAGGGCGGCCCGGCC
>DASSPC010000372.1:0-4713 GCA_035699865.1 Oryzihumus sp.
GTCGTACAGTCGACATCAGACGCCACAGGCAGACCCTCACAACCGGCCTGGGACGTGACACGGCAACACAGCAATCACCTCAAAGGGAGTATCTCGATGACCACCTTCTCCGACCTCACGCCCGGCACCTGGGACGTCGACGCCTCGCACAGCGAGCTCGGCTTCGTCGCCCGTCACCTGATGGTCACCAAGGTCCGCGGCCAGTTCAAGGACTTCCGGGCCACTGTCGTCGTCGGCGACCAGCTCGAGGACTCCTCGGTCGAGGCCACCGTCCAGCTCGCCTCGGTCGAGACCGGCAGCCCGGACCGCGACGGCCACCTGCGCTCGGCGGACTTCTTCGACACCGACAACAACCCCGAGATGACCTTCCGCAGCACCAAGGTCACCGCCGACACGCTCGAGGGCGACCTCACGATCAAGGGCGTCACCCGGCCCGTCGTCTTCGACCTCAGCTTCAACGGTGTGGCGAAGGACCCGTGGGGCGGCACCCGCGCCGGCTTCGAGGCCTCCGCGGAGATCAACCGCAAGGACTTCGGCCTGACCTGGAACGCCGCGATCGAGGGCGGCGGCGTCCTCGTCAGCGACAAGGTCAAGATCAACCTCGACATCCAGCTCGTGGCCGCCCAGGTCCCGGCGACCGTCTGACCCCACCGCCGCACGACGAAGGGCCGCACCCACTCCTCCGGGTGCGGCCCTTCGTCATGTCCTGGCGGCTCAGCGCAGCGCGCGGGCGGCCTCGACGGCGTAGTAGGTGAGGATGTTCTGCGCGCCGGCGCGACGGATCGCGGTGAGCGACTCCATCATCACCCGCTCGCGGTCGATCATCCCGGCCGCGGCGGCGGCCTCGACCATGGCGTACTCCCCGGAGACCTGGTAGGCGCTCACCGGCACCTCCGACTCGGCCGCGACAGCCGCGAGGATGTCGAGGTAGGGCAGCGCGGGCTTGACCATGACCATGTCCGCACCCTCGGCGATGTCCAGGCGCACCTCGCGCAGCGCCTCCACGGCGTTGCCCGGGTCCTGCTGGTATGCCGCCCGGTCGCCCTGCAGGGTCGACTCCACCGCGTCGCGGAACGGGCCGAAGAAGCCCGAGGCGTACTTGACGGCGTAGGCCAGCAGGATCGTGTCGATGTGCCCGGCCGCGTCGAGGGCGGCCCGGACATGGCCGACCTGGCCGTCCATCATGCCGGACAGGCCCAGCACGTGCGCCCCGGCCTCGACCTGGGCCAGGCCCATGGACGCGTAGCGCTCCAGCGTCGCGTCGTTGTCCACCCGGCCTGCGGCGTCGAGCACCCCGCAGTGACCGTGGTCGGTGAACTCGTCCAGGCACAGGTCGGCCATGACCACCGTGTCGTCACCGACCGCGGACCGCAGCCGGCGCAACCCCTGGTTGAGGATGCCCTCGGGGTCGTCGGCACCGGAGCCGACCGCATCCCGGGTGGACGGCACACCGAAGAGCATCAGCCCGCCGACGCCCGCCTCGACCGCCTCGACGGCGGCCTTCTCCAGTGAGTCCAGGGAGTGCTGGACCACGCCCGGCATCGACCCGATGGGCAGCGGCTCGGCCGCCCCCTCCCGCACGAACATCGGCAGGATGAGGTCGGCCGGGTGCAGCCGCGTCTCCGACACGAGCCGGCGCACGGCCGGGCTCTGCCGCAGCCGGCGGGGGCGCTGGGCGGGGAAGCCCATCACTTGGCCCTGCGTCGCGAGGAGGCCTTCCGGGCGCTGGGGCGCACGACCGGCTCGCCGGCCTCGGTGGCGGCCAGGGCCAGCCCCAGGCCGTACTCGGCCAGCGCGTCGACGAGGGACTCGGCCGAGGCCTCGGCCGCGAGGACGTCGACCCGCAGGCCGTGCTCCTCGGCGGTCTTGGCGGTGGCCGGGCCGATGCAGGCCACGACGGTGGCGGCGTGCGGCTTGCCGGCGATGCCGACGAGGTTGCGCACGGTGGAGCTGGAGGTGAACACGACCGCGTCGAACTTGCCGGTCTTGATCGCCTCGCGCACCGGTGCCGCCGGCGGCGCGGCGCGCACGGTCCGGTAGGCCGTCACGTCGTCGACCTCCCAGCCCATCTCCTCCAGGCCGGCCACCAGGGTGTCGGTGGCGATGTCGGCGCGGGGCAGGAAGACGCGGTTGATCGGGTCGAGCACCTCGTCGAAGGGCGGCCACTCGGCCAGCAGGCCCTGGGCCGACTGCTCACCCGAGGGCACCAGGTCGGGCTGCAGGCCCCACTGGCGCAGCGCCGCGGCGGTGACCCCGCCGACGGCGGCGATCTTCAGCCCGGCGAAGGCGCGGGCGTCGAGGCCGAACTCGGCGAACTTCTCCTTGACCGCGCGCACCGCGTTGACGGAGGTGAAGCCGATCCACTCGTAGCGGCCGGTGACCAGGCCCTTGATCGCGCGCTCCATCTGCTGCGGGGTGCGCGGCGGCTCGACGCTGATCGTGGGGACGACGTCGCTGGTCGCGCCGTAGGAGGCGAGCCGGTCGGTCATCGGGCCGGCCTGGTCCTTCGTGCGCGGCACGAGGATGTTCCAGCCGAACAGCGGCTTGGTCTCGAACCACGACAGCTGCTCGCGCAGGGCGACCGTGGCGCCGACGACGGCGAGGGTGGGGAACTCGACCTTGGCCGACTTCATCGTCGCGGCGACCGAGCCCAGCGTCGTGGTGTGGGTGCGCTGGGTGATCGTCGTGCCGCGCTCGGTCAGGGCGACCGGCGTCTCCGGGTCGCGGCCGGCCGCGAGCAGGTCGGCCAGGCTCCGGGCCAGGGACTCCGGCGTGCCGAGCACGACCACGGTGACGTCCGCGCCGGTGGAGCGGGCCCAGTCGACCTTGGTGTTGTCACCCGAGACGACGTGCAGCGTCGGCGACGACGCGGACGTCAGCGGCACCCCGGCATACGTGGGCACGGCGCTGACGGCACTGACACCCGGGACGACCTCGAAGCCGATGCCGGCCTTGCGGCAGGCGAGGGCCTCCTCGGCCAGGCCGTTGAACGTGGCCGGGTCGCCGTCCATGAGGCGCACGACGAGGCCGGCGTGACCGCCCGCGGCACCGGCGGACTTGGCGGCCCTGACCACGAGCTTGGCGCGGGAGGCGTGGGTCAGCGGCTGGCCGTGCTCGCCGTGGCCGGCATCGACGACCTCCACGCCCTCGCGGACGAACGGCGCGATGAAGTCCTCGCGGGCCACCTGGTCGATCACGACGACGTCGGCGGCGGCGAGGTAGTCGGCGGCCCGCTGCGTCAGCAGGCCGGGGTCGCCGGGACCGGCACCGACGAACGCGACCCGGCCCAGGGGCTTGCTGGTGCGGCTGGTCGTGGTGGCGGTCGTCTGGGTGTTGCTGGGGGTTGAGCGCGTGGGGCTCACAGGGCACGCTCCGGAGCGGTCGGGTCTGGGCGGTCGGCGGGGTCGTGGGGGCGGTCGGCCACGTGCTGGGGGTCGTGGCCTCCCGCCCTGTCTGGGTCGGGTGGTCGGTCCTCACTGACGGTCGGCCCCAGGCCGACCGTGACGATGTCGCGGGCACCGTCCTCGAGCAGGACGGCGGCCAGCTCGCGGCCGAGACGCTCGGCCTCGGGCACCGGGCCGGTGACCGAGCGGCGCAGCTCGGCGGCTCCGTCCTCGCTGCCCACGAAGGCTCGCACGGACAGCTCGGCTCCGTCCATTCCCTCGACGACCTCGGCGAGGGCGCCGATCGGTGCGGTGCAGCCGGCCTCGAGCGCCGCCAGCAGGGCACGCTCGGCGGTGACCGAGGCCCGGGTGTCGGCGTCGTCGAGGGAGCGCACGGCCGCGGTGGCCTCCGGGTCGTCGCTGCGCACCTCGACGGCCAGGGCGCCCTGCCCGGGGGCGGGCAGCATCTGCAACGGGTCGATCAGCTCGGTCACCTCGTCGAGGCGGCCGAGACGGGCCAGGCCGGCGGCGGCGAGGACCACCGCGTCGACCTTGCCGTCGTGCACGAGGCGCAGGCGGGTGTCGACGTTGCCGCGGATGGCGCGGACGTCCAGGCCCAGGCCCAGGGCCGCGATCTGGGCGGCGCGGCGCGGGGACCCGGTGCCGACCACGGCGCCGGCCGGCAGCTCGCCGAGCGTGAGGCCGTCGCGGGCGACCAGCGCGTCGCGGGGGTCCTCCCGACGCGTCACCGCGGCGACGGTCAGGCCGGGCTCGGGGGCGACGGGCAGGTCCTTGAGCGAGTGCACGGCCAGGTCGACCTCACCGGCCAGCAGCGCCTGGCGGATGGCCGCGGCGAAGACGCCGGTGCCGCCGATCGCCGAGAGCGGCTGGGTGGAGGTGTCGCCGAACGTGGTGATCTCGACCAGCTCGACCTCGTGGCCGAGGGCGCGCAGCTGGTCGGCGACCCACCCGGACTGGGTGGTCGCGAGGGCCGAGCGGCGGGTGCCCAGGCGCAGGCGGGTCACGCCAGACCACTCCCCTCGGGCGGCACGGAGACGGCCGCGACATCGTGCGGGTCGAGGTCGAACAGCTCGCGCAGGGCCTGGGCGTAGTCGCCACCCTGGCCTTCGCCGGCCAGCTCCTTGACCCGCACCGTCGGCGTGTGGAGCAGCTTCTCGACGACGCGGTGCACCGCGAGCTGGACCTCGCCGCGGGTGCTCTCGTCCAGCTGGGGCAGCCGCTGCTCGAGACGGGACAGCTCGGCGGCCACGACGTCGGCGGCGCGGGAGCGCAGGGCGGCGACGGTGGGCGCCACGGCCTGGGCCCGGCG
>DASSPC010000373.1:0-2607 GCA_035699865.1 Oryzihumus sp.
GTCGACGCGCTCACCCGGCAGCAGCCCGGCGGCCTCGAGCAGGA
This sequence comes from Oryzihumus sp., assembly GCA_035699865.1. GTDB lineage: Bacteria > Actinomycetota > Actinomycetes > Actinomycetales > Dermatophilaceae > Oryzihumus. The sequence continues at coordinate 45 of DASSPC010000373.1, forward strand.
GCCGGTCGACCGTCACGGAACCCACGTAGTTGAGGTCCGCCTGGGTCACCGTGGCCCGGTGGATCTTGGCGTAGAGCATGAAGCGCTGCACGTTGTCGTCCTTGGCTACTCGACGGGGGCTTCGTGGCGACCGGCGTGCTCGGAGAACACCTGCAGGGCCCCGCCTCCGGGGCCGACGCGGACCGGCATGTTGTCGATGAGGCGGGTCGTGCCGACCCGCCCCGCGACGGCGAGCAGGGCCTCGCCGCGATACCACTCGGGCACGTCCTCGAGCGTGGTCGGGTGGACCAGCACGAGGTAGTCGATGAGGGCCAGCGGCTCCTTGACCAGCACGGAGCGGGCCGCCCGGCGGATCGCCGAGGGGCCCTCCGCGGCGGCATCGGCGCCGGCCTCGAGCGCCTGCGACAGGCACAGGGCGACCTCGCGGTCCGAGGCGGTGAGGTAGGTGTTGCGGCTGGACATGGCCAGACCATCCTCCTCCCGCACGGTGGGCACCGACACCACGTCGACCGGGAAGTCCAGGTCGCGCACCATCCGGCGGATCAGCAGCAGCTGCTGGGCGTCCTTCTGGCCGAAGTAGGCGCTGCTGGCGCCGGTGAGGTGCAGCAGCTTGCCCACGACGGTGAGGACGCCGTCGAAGTGGCCGGGCCGGGCCTGGCCCTCGAGCACCGCGCCGAGCGGGCCGGCGGAGATGCGCACGCCGGGGTCGCCGTCGGGGTAGACGACGTCCGGCGTGGGCGCGAAGACGATGTCGACGCCCTCGCGGGTGCAGATCTCCATGTCGTCGTCGAAGGTGCGCGGGTAGCGCGAGAGGTCCTCGCGCGGGCCGAACTGCAGCGGGTTGAGGAAGATCGTCACGATGACGTGCTCGGCGCGGGCGCGGGCCTGCTTGATCAGCTGGGCGTGCCCGTGGTGCAGCGCCCCCATCGTCATGACCACGGCCACGTCGCCGGCGGTGAGCGCGGCGCGGGCCTCGGCCAGCTCGTCGCGGGTGCGTGCGACGACGGGCGTGGCGGTCTGGGTGGTCACGGGAGCTCCTTCGGGACGGCAAGGATGTCGAGCAGCGGCTCGGCCGCGGACGCCGTCAGCCGCCCGCTCGCTAGGGCTCGCTCGGCCGTGGCGCGTGCGAGGGCGAGGTAGGTCGCGCGGACGTCAGGGGTCTCGTCGGCCAGCTGTCGCAGGTGCGCAGCAACGGTACCGGCATCACCGCGGGCCACCGGACCGGTGAGAGCGGCGTCACCCAGGCGCAGCGCGTTGTCGAGCGCGGCGTTGAGCAGCGGCGCGATGACCCGGTGCGGGTGCTCCACCCCGGCCGAGCCGAGCACCTGCATCGCCTGCGCGACGAGCGTGACCAGGTGGTTGGCCCCGTGCGCCAGGCCCGCGTGGTAGCGCTCGCGCTGCTCCTCGGCGATCCACACCGGCTCGGCGCCCATCTCCACGACGAGGGCCTCGGCCACCGGTCGCAGGGCCTCCGGCGCGGTGATGCCGAAGCAGCAGTCGGTCAGGCGGGTCAGGTCCATCGCCGTCCCGGTGAACGTCATCGCCGGGTGCAGCGCCAGGCCGATGACGTGGGCCCCGGCGGCGGGCTCGAAGATCCTGACCCCGTAGCGGCCCGAGGTGTGCACGACGATCTGCCCGGCCTGCCACGAGTGCGTCGCGGTGAGCCCGGCGATGAGGTCGGGCAGCGCGTCGTCGGGGACGGTGAGCAGCAGCAGCTCGGCCCGCGCCACCACCTCCTCGACGGGCAGCAGCGGTATGCCCGGCAGCAGCGCCGCGGCGCGCGCCCGGGAGGCGTCGCTCACGGCGGAGGCGGCCACGACCTTGTGCCCGGCCCGGGCCAGGGCAGCGCCCAGGACAGCGCCGACCCGGCCGGCGCCGACGACGCCGACCTCCAGGCGTGCGGGACGCTCCTCGGGGGTGCTCACGCACGGAACGCTAGCGCGGTCGCGGGGGGCCGTAGCGTGCTGCCCGTGACATCGATGCCCTGGCAGCAGGCGTGGCAGGCCGCGCTCTACGGCCCCGGCGGCCTCTACCGGCAGCCCGCGGGACCGGCCGGGCACTTCGCGACGTCGGCACAGGGAGCCCCCGGGCTGGGCCCGGTCCTGGCGGGCGCCCTGGTGCGCTGGATGCACGCGGAGGGCCTGACGACGTTCGTGGACGTGGGCTGCGGCCGGGGCGAGCTGCTCGCGCACGTGCACGCCCTCGACCCGGCCGTGCGCTGCGTCGGGGTGGACGTGGTGCCGCGCCCGGCGGGCCTGCCGCGGCCGGTGGAGTGGCTGGAGTCGCCGGGAGGCCCCGACCTGCCCGGGTCCCTGAGCGGCCTGGAGGACGCGCTGGTCCTGGCCAACGAGTGGCTCGACGTGGTGCCGTGCCCGGTCGCCGAGGTCGACGACGCCGGGGTGCTGCGGGTGGTGCTCGTCGACCCCACCGACGGCACGGAGTGCCTCGGCGCGGCACTCGACGGCCCGGATCTTCACTGGTGCCAACGGTTCTGGCCGGCCACCGAGGCTTCTCCCGGTGACCGCGTGGAGGTCGGCCGGGCCCGCGACGAGGCGTGGGCGGC
>DASSPC010000374.1:0-5339 GCA_035699865.1 Oryzihumus sp.
ACGCGGGGGCGCCCAGCTCCTCGAAACCGACGTCCACGGCCGGGGCCGGGGTGGCCGCCCGGAACCGGGTCACCCCGGCGGGCAACACGCCCACGGTCGCCGCGATCGTGACGATGGTGGCCAGGTCGGGCACCTGCCAGACCACCTCGGTCCGGTCGGGCTCGGGCGGCAGCGGCTCGGTCAGCCGGGCGTACGGCCCGGCCTGGTAGCACTCCGCGACGAGGCGGAAGGCAGCCATGAGCGCGGCCGGCGAGTCGTCGTCGGCGTGGACGCCGGCCTCGCGCCCGGTCGTCCGGATCGAGGCGACGACGGGGCCCGGCCTGGCGGCGGACCGGTCGGCCAGCTCGGCCAGGCGGGCCTGCGCACCCTGCTCGGCGACCGCGTGCGTCCAGCCGGTCAGCGCGAGCGCCTCGGCCGCGGGCACCACAAGGGCCGCGATGCGCGGCACGCCCAGCCGGCGCAGCGCCGTGGTGCGGTGGGCGCCGTCGAGCAGGAACATGCCGTGCGCGGTCGGGGTGACCAGGACCGGTTCGCGCTGACGTCGTTCTGCGGCGAGCACCGCCACGAGCTGCTCGATGCGGGCAGGCTCGACCTCCTCGTGCAGCAGCAGCTGCGTGGGGTCGAGATGGGCCAACGTGGGCTCGTGCGGCACTGCGGACTTCCTTTCCGTCCCGGGCTCGGCGCCCGGGGCGGGACACTACCGCCCGGAGGGACGGACCAGGTATGCCGTGGGGCCGGCTCCCAGCGTTGGGAGCCGGCCCCACGGTGTGCGCGAGGTGGAGCGGTCAGCGCTGCTCGGGCGGGACGCCCGTCTCGCGGTGCTCGACCACGGCGGTGTGCGAGGTGTTGGCCCGCTGCTGGTTCATGACCAGCGCGAGGATGACGGCGAGCGCGCCTGCCCCCATCAGGATCCAGCCGATCAGGTCCAGGTTCACCCCGGACAGGAAGTCCTGCGGGATCGCGAACGTGACGACGGCTCCCACGACCAGCAGGAAGATCCCCAGGCCGATGCCCATCTGCGTCCTCCTTCGTCCGGGCCGGCAGCCGGGTGCTGCTGGCCCGTGCCAAGTGTGGGGTGAAACCACGCAGTCGGCCACGCGAGAGCCGCGTTCCCCGGGCAGCGCCCCCGTGCCTGGGTCAGGATGGGCACGTGCCCGCCACCAGCAGCGAGAGCGTCGACGCCGTCGTCATCGGTGCCGGCCACCACGGCCTGGTGACGGCCGCCGTCCTCGCCGACGCCGGCTGGGACGTGCTGGTGCTCGAGGCCCGGGACCGGGTCGGCGGAGCGGTCGCCTCAGTGGTGCGCGACGGCTGGGTGATGGACGAGTTCAGCGCGTGCCACCCCCTTGCCGCCGCGTCCCCCGTGCTGCAGGCGCTGGCCCTGGACGAGGTGGGGCTGCAGTGGGCGCGCTCGGAACGGGTGCTCGCCCACGTGGGAGGGCCGGAGGACACCGAGGGCGCGCTGCTGCACCGCGACCCGGCGCGGACCGCGGCCTGGCTGGCTCGCGAGCACCCCGCCGACGGTGACGCCTGGCTGCAGCTGGTGCGGGACTACGACCGGGTCAAGGGACCGTTCCTCGACGCCCTGCTCACCCGGTGGCCGCCGGTGGGGCCGGGCGTCCGGCTGGCCGGCGTGCTCGGGCGCGAGCTGCCGCGGTTCGCCCGCTTCCTGACGCTGCCGGTGGCCAGGATGGGCGAGGAGCTGTTCGCCGGCCAACGCGGGCGTGAGCTGCTCGCCGGCAACGCCATGCACGCGGACATCCCGCCGGACTCCGCCGGCAGCGGCGTCTTCGGCTGGCTCATGAGCATGCTCGCCCAGGACGTCGGGTTCCCCTCCCCCGTGGGCGGGTCCGGCCGGCTCGCCGAAGCGCTGGCCGAACGGGCCCGTCGCTGCGGGGCACGGATCGAGCTCGACGAGACGGTCACCGGCATCGACGTGCGCGGCGGCCGGGCGGGGGCGGTGACCACGGCGAGCGGCCGGTGGGTGCGCGCCCGACGGGCCGTCGTCGCCGACACGAGCGCCCCGGCGCTCTACGAGCGGCTCCTGCCGGAGTCGGTGGTGCCGCGCCGCGTGCGCGACGACCTGCGCCGCCGGTTCCAGTGGGACCTGCCGACGGTGAAGCTGAACTACCGCCTCTCCGCCCCGGTGCCGTGGACGGCCTCGGCGGCCCGCGGCGCCGGGGTGGTCCACGCTGGGGCGGACCTGACCGGTCTGGTCCGGTGGTCGGCCGACCTCGGCGGCGGTCGCGTGCCGGAGCGGCCCTTCGCGCTGGTCGGCCAGATGTCGACGATCGACCCGACCCGCTCACCCGCGGGCACCGAGACCCTGTGGGTCTACACCCACCTGCCCCGCGGGGTCCACGACGACGCCAGCGCCGACGTGGTCGCCAGACGGACCGAGGCGATGATGGACCGCTACGCCCCCGGGTGGCGCGACCTGGTGCTCGACCGCTGGGTGCAGCGGCCCGAGGAGCTGCACGCCCGGGACGCCAACCTCGGCCAGGGCGCCGTCGGCGGGGGCACCCAGCAGCTGTCCCAGCAGCTGGTGTTCCGGCCGGTCACCGGCCTGGGTGGTCCCCGCACCGCGATCGAGGGGCTCTACCTCGGCAGCGCCGCGACCCACCCCGGAGGTGGGGTGCACGGGGCCTGCGGCTACCTGGCCGCCCGGTGCGCCCTGGCCGACAACCGGTGGTGGGGCGCACCCCGGCGACGGCTCGCGCTGGCCGCGCTGCACGGCATACAGGGCGCGCCCTAGCTCAGCCGCCCTCGTGGCCCTCGGCGATGAGGGCGAGGCGGTGCAGCGTCTCGGCGTTGCGCGGGGCCAGGGCGAGCTGCCGCAGCGGCTGCGGCAGGAACCGGGCCGGTCCGTGGGTGGCGTCCTCGCGCATGGTCAACCGGCTGCCGTCGCCGTCCGGCTCGACCTCGAGCTCGACGAACGCCTCCCCGAAGGGCCGGGTCTTCGCCTGCAGCCGCACCAGGCGACCCGGCTCGACCCGGGTCACCTCCGTCTCGTCGCTGAGCACGAGCGGCCAGGACCCCACCGAGTGGTGGATCCGGGAGCCCCGGGCCGGCCAGCCGCCGTCGACGGCGCGGATGCGGGAGGCCCCGACCACCCACGCCGCGTAGGTCCAGCCGTCGGCCACCACCGCCCAGACCGCTCCGGGGCTGGCGTGGCAATGGCGGGACACGGTGATCACGGGGCACCTCCGACCACCAGTCTCGCCGCTCGCCGTGCGGGCCGCTCGTCGAGCAGGTGCAGCCAAGGACCCTCCGGGCTGTGGTCAGCCCTCTCCGGGCCGGGGAACACCGAAGAACCGCCGGACAGCCGCGCCACCCTCGACCACAACCGGCTGCTCCGGGCGAACGAGGCGGTCGCGCGTGAGGATGAACTTGTGGTGCTCGGCCGCGGCGTCGTCGCGCAGCTCCAGCTTGGTGCCGTTGGCGACATAGCCGACCTTGCGGCTCACTGCAGCCGAGGCCGGGTTGTCGGCATAGGCGCCGCTGGTGACGGCATGGGCGTCGAGCTCGTCGAAGAGGAACACGCAGATCGCCTGCCGCATCAGTGTGCCCAGGCCTCGCCCCTGGGCGGAGCGAGTGAGCCAGGAGAAGGTGTCCGGCGTGCGAAGCACTGGATAACGCACGGCCTCGGCCCCCTGGACACCCACGATCCTGCCCTCCAGTCGTGCGACAAGCGGAAGCCCCCACTCATCGGAAGGGACGTCCGCCCGGTGCCTCCAGTAACGGCTCGCGAGGTCCCGACCCATCTCGGTGACGGGCAGCCCGGCCCAGGCCCGCGGGAACGGCCGGAGGTCGTCGCCGTGGATACCGTCCGCCGCCGCAGCCGCGAGCTCCGGCAGGTCCTCGTCCCGCACGGCCCGGAGGCTGAGCGGGCCGCAGGTGATCGACAGGCCGAACGGCGGCCACAGGTCCTCGAGGGTCATCACAGGCAGGACGGTGCCCCGGATGTTGCTGCGGGGCAAACGCTTTACCGCAGCGCGGCTTTCGCGCGGCGAGCGCCATGCAGGCGCTCTGGCGCGACGAACCGGGGTCAGACCCCGCGCAGGTCCAGCCGCAGCTCGGTGTCGCCGCCTTCGGCGAGCACGACGGGGATGCCCCAGTCCTGCTGGTAGAGGTGGCACGCCGCGTGCTCGGGCACCTCGCCGGTGACCGGGTCACCGTCGCACGCGGCCGCCCGCACCGAGATGTGCAGGATGCCGCTGCCGACGGCGGGGTCGAGGTGCAGCGTGCGGGTCAGCCCGGTCGCGGTGCCGGCGCCCTCGCGCAGGAACGCCTCCGGCGAGCTCGACACCATGAGCTGGGTCGGGTCGCCCCAGCGGTAGTCGAGCTTCTGCCCGGTCGGCGGGGTGAAGCCGATGACCAGCTCGACGTCGCCGGCGGACAGCTCGGTGGGCGGCCGCTGGGTCTGGCGGGCCAGGCCGTCGACGACCTGCGCCTCGGCCGGGATCGGCACCCGGACCAGCTGGTGGGCCGCCGACTCGACCACCACGAGCCGGGCCTGGTCACCGTCGACCTCCACGACCGCGTCGCTCGGCTCGCGCAGGCCGGTGGCCAGCGTGCTGACCTCGCGCGCGACCGGGTCGAACCGGCGGATCGCGCCGTTGTAGGTGTCGCTGATGGCGACCGAGCCGTCGGGCAGCACGGTGACGCCGAGCGGGTGCTGCAGCAACGCCTGGTCGGCGGCGCCGTCGCGGTGGCCGAAGTCGAACAGGCCCTGGCCGACGTGGGTCTCGACCTCGAAACCGTTGTCCGTCAACGAGATCGAGCGCAGCGCCGAGGTCTCGGAGTCGGCGACCCACACGCGGCTGCCGTCGACGGACGTGGCCAGGCCGGAGGTCTGGGCGAACCACGCCTCGTCGGCCACGCCGTCCCGGATGCCCTCGGCGGAGGTGCCGGCCAGCACGGCGACGGTGTTCTCGGCAGGATCCGTGGCCAGGTGCAGCGCCCACAGCTGGTGCACGCCCGCCATGGCGACCACGACCCGGTCGGCGAACCACGCCACGTCCCACGGGGTCGACAGGTCCTGCTTCAGCGCCGGGCCGCTGCCGGAGCGCTCGCGCAGCTGCCGGCCGGTGCCGGCGAGGGTGGTGACCGCGCCATCGGCGAGGCGCACGCCCTTGACCTGGTGGTTGACGCTGTCGGCGACCACCACGTCGTAGCCCACGCGGGCCGCGACCTCCGCGGGCAGCAGCGCCAGCCCCTGCGGCTCCTGGAAGACCGCTCGCGACCCCAGACGCGCCCGCTCGGTGACCAGGTCGTCCTCGAGGTGGACCAGCTGGTGGTGGGCGGTGTCGGAGACCAGGAACGACCCGTCGGGCAGG
>DASSPC010000375.1:0-4177 GCA_035699865.1 Oryzihumus sp.
TGCCCAGGCTGGCCCACGCCGTGCCGAGCACTCGCGGAAGGGCGAGCACCATGAGCAGGAGCGTGACCAGCAGGAGGGGGACGATGACCAGCACCCATGCGGTGACCACCGCGCGCGCCCACGGCCTGAGCTCCCGGGCCCGGGGGTCGTCCCAGTGCCCGGGGAGCAGGCTGCGCAGGGTCGGGCCGATCCGTGAGTAGAGGTCTGGCACACCGGTGAGGTCCGCCAGGACGTGGTAGCCGTCGAAGCGCACCATCGGCGCGAGCTGACGCACCATCTGCAGCAGCTGCGCGGCGATGATCAGCAGGAGCGCGTCCCACTGGGTGCAGGCCCACACTCCGAACATCGCCAGGACCACGATGGCGTTGAAGTAGAGCCCGCCGAGGTCGACCCGCAGCCGCCCGGCACGACCGAGGCGGTAGCTGTCGCTGACGTCGGTGTAGAAGGCGGGCCACACGAGGTAGAGGCCCATGCCCATCGCGCCGGGCGTCACGCCGCCGTAGCGGCAGGCGGAGGCGTGGCCGAACTCGTGGAACCCGGCGGAGAAGATGGTGATGGCGAACACGACGAGCAGCAGCAGCGGCTGGTCGAAGGCCTGATGCGTGGCCGAGGCCAGCCCCTTGGTGAGGAGCACCCAGCCCGCGATGATGGTGAACGCCACGAAGACGGCCGCGACGACGAGCGGAGTGAACAGCGCGGCAAACGGCGCCGTGAGCCGCCGGGTGACAGCCGGGTCGGACACGACCCACCGAAAGCGCAGCGCCAGCAGCGGGTTCGGCTTCGTGACCTCGGGATCTGAACCGTCGGTGGCCCGGAGCAACCCCAGCGGCCGCAGCTTGGTCTCGATGAGGACGCGGACGTCGTCCGCGGCCACCCGTCGCCCGTACGCCGTGCTGACCACCTCGGCGACCTCGGCGGGACCGCGCGTGCCGTCCACGGCCTCGAGCACCAGGTAGAGCAACCTGGTCAGCTGGACCGTCTGGCCGTCAGCGCGCCTGACCAGCGCGGGAGGTGTGCGATAGCCGGACCCCGGCTGCTCGCCGAGCAGCACGAGGCCATCGGCCGGCACGGGCGGGCGCTGGGTCTCTTCGGAAGGGTCCACCGTGGAGACGCCGGGAGCCGACGCGGCTGCGTCAGCCCCCGGCGTCCTGCCGGCAGATGAGGTCAGGCTCACGCGAGATCGACTACTGGTTGATCTGCGAGGTCTGGTCGGCCGTGGCCTCCGCGGTCCCGTCGAGGTGCTGGGTGATCGACCCATGCTGGTCGGCGATGGCGGTGGCCTGCGAGGCGATGGAGCCCACGTTGGCCGAGACCGACGCGTCGATCGGCGCCGCGACGTTGGCGTTGGCAGCCACGGCACCGTCGATGGGTGCAGCGAGCTTGGCGTCGGCGGCGGCGTTGACATCGACCTTGAGCAGGTCGCCGTTGAGTGCCGAGGCCGGGTCGGGGGCGGTGGCCCCTGCGGTGGCCGGGGCGTCGGCACCCGTCGGCGTCGTGGTGCCGCCGGTCGGCGTGGGCGTGGTGTCGCCGGCGGGCGCGCTCTGGTCGATGCCGCTGTGCTGCGGTGCGTGGGCGATCGCGGAGCCGGACAGGCCCTGGTCGATGCTCACGTCCTGGTGCGCCAGCGACGCCGCACTCGAACCGGCAGACAGGATGTTGGCTCCGACCGAGGCGTCGATCGGCGCCGCCACGTTGGCGTTGGCGCCCACGGCGAGGTCGATCGGGGCGGCGACATCGAGCGCGAGGTTCAGGTCGACGTTGAGGTCCAGCAGGGACATGACCTCCTTGTCCGGCAACGCGGTGCCGGCTTCGGCTGCGAGCTCATCCCTGGACAGCGGCGGCAGATCGGCTTCGCTCATCAGTGACTCCATCCCGGCACGGCAGCCGTGCCCCCTGGTGTGTGGATGGAGGCGACGTACCCGCACACGAGCGTCCGCAAACAGCGCCAAACGCCGCTCGCGCGCCAGCGAGGCCTGGCGGCACGGCCTGGGCGGGATTCCGCGAGCACGGCCGACGAAACCGTTGCCAGAGCCGCCCCATGACCGTCCGTTTCCTGCGCGGCCGTCGCCTGCATCTCCCCCTGGGGGGCGTGGCCAACCGCTTGGCGGTGGGTCGTGGCCAACCGCCGGTCCGGGCCGCACTGCCGGGTCGCCCATTTGTCGTGGCTGGGGTCGCCCCTGTGACCGACCCGTCCGGGCCGGTCGCCGGGACAATGAGCCTTGGAGGTCGGCGCCTGCGCGCTGCCGTGCGCGTGAGCAGGAAGAGGCTGCGTTGTGAGCGATGCAGATGTGGTCCGCCGGGCCTACGCGGCCCTGGCGACCCGGGACATGGAGACGCTGGAGACGCTCTTCGCCTGGGACGCCGTCTGGGTCCTTCCCGGGTCGAGTGCCATCTCGGGCACCCATGACGGCTGGCCCGCCATCAGGGATGAGTTCGTAGCCCTCCTCGGGCCGCTGTCCGGCGGGTCCTTCCACGCCGAGCTGCTCGACGTCGCGGTCGGGGAGCGTTACATCGTGGCCATCCAGCGCACGACGGGGGACTTCAAGGGGCGCACCCTTGACGTGACCAGCTGCCAGCTGGTGCGGATGGAGCACGGACTGATCCGCGAGGTCAGCGGGCTGTACTCCGCCGACTCGCTGGCGAAGGTGGAGGCGTTCTGGGTCTGAGAGCGGCCGCCCCGGCTGCATGACCCTCCGGCGCCCACCCGTGCCCCTCGGGGTGTCATCCGGGTCAGCGGGCCGACGCTCTCGTCCGGCCGTCCGGCTGCACCTGCGGGAGCAACGCTCCCCCGACAGCCGCCTAGAGGGAGGCGACGGCGGGGATCACGCGCTCGGCCATGAGGTCCAGCGTCCCGGGCTTGCTGACGTCCGCGAGGGTGCCATGGGCAACCTGGATGCCGAGGTCAGCGAGCTCGTGCAGGTGCTCGATCGTCTGCTCGACCCGCTCGCCGCGCCGGCCGAGGTCGAAGCGCGTCTGGGCGGTCTTCTCGATCTCGTCGTAGTCGCGGCCGAGCCGCTCGCAGTGGTCCCGCAGCACCTGGAGCTTGTGGGCCAGCTCGGGCGAGTCGAAGATGTTGCACGCGTCGGCGTACTGGGCGACCATCCGCAGCGTCTTCTGCTCGCCGGCGCCACCGATGAGGATCGGCGGGTGGGGACGGCTCAGGGCCTGTGGCGAGTTGAGTGTGCGCTCGAGCCGGTAGTGCTTGCCCTCGTAGGGGCCGTCGTCCTCGCTCCACATCTGCCGGCAGATCTGCAGCGCCTCCTCCAGCCGCTCGAACCGCTCGGCCGTGGAGGGGAAGAACAGGCCGAGCCCCCGGGACTCCTCCTCGTTCCAGGCCGCCCCGATGCCGAGCATCGCGCGGCCACCAGAGAGGACGTCGAGCGTGGTGACCGCCTTGGCCAGCAGCCCCGGCTCGCGGTAGACGACCGCGGTCACCACGGTCAGCAGCTTGACCCGCTCGGTCACAGCCGCGAGGTAGCCGAGCGCCGTGTAGGCCTCGAGCATCTCGTGCTCCGGCGGCCCCAGGTGCCCGATCTGCCAGACGTGGTCCATGACGCTGACGCGGTCGTATCCCGCCTGCTCGGCTCCCCTGGCCACCTCCCCCAACTGCTGCCGGAGGGCGGCAGGGCCGCCGTCCCAGGTGAAGTCCGCGATGTGCAGTCCCAGCTTCATGCAACTCCTCGAGCGGTGCTCCAGCCGACCCGGACGTGCCGCATCGCGCCCGGTGGCTCGGTCCCCATCATCGTCTCCCCGATGCGCCGATCGGGCATCCCGTCAGGTCTCTCGTGGGGCATCCGGCCCGGCCGCGGACCGGCCAGACCCCGGCACGCCGACGGACTGGGCACGGGCCTCGCCTCGCCCCGCGCAGGACATGCCGGACGACGTGGTGGCCGAGGTGCGCCGGCTGATGGCGCTGCGCGGTTTCACTGCAACTCCGACGTCACTGGGCACGCCCCAGGCCCGGCCGTCACCGGCCGGGTGCGGGGCGGGGACCTCAGGTGTGCCAGGTGACCCCGGTCGCGGTGACCGTGGCGGTCCAGCCGCGCTGGTGCACGATCGTGTGGTGCCGCCCGCACAACAACGCCGCGTTGCCCACGTCGGTGGGCCCGCCGTTGACCCAGTGGACGACGTGGTGCCCGTCGCACCACCACGGCGGGGCACCACAGCCCGGGATGGT
>DASSPC010000376.1:0-2849 GCA_035699865.1 Oryzihumus sp.
GGTGCCGAGGGCATCGAGGTGCGCGGCGACACCGTGCTGATCCACTCGCGCGACACCGACGCCGTCGCGCGGCACCTGCTGACCACCACCGACGCCCGCGACCTGGAGATCACCGCGCGCGGGCTCGAGGACGCCTTCGTCGCCCTGACCGGCGACGACGAGACCGAGGACGTGACCCGATGAGCGCCACCACCACGATGGACCGGACCCGCGAGGAGCGGCGCGTGCCGCCGATGGGCGGCTTCAGCGCGACCCTGCTGCGGATCGAGCTGCGCCGCTTGCTGCGCAACCGCCGGGCCGTGATCTTCACGATCGTCATGCCCGTGGTGTTCTTCCTCATCTTCGGCGTCGGCCATGACAACTCCAACCAGAACGCCGGCCATGGCAACTGGGCCGCGTACATCATGATCAGCATGGCGGTCTACGGCGCGATGCTCGCCACGACCAGCGGCGGAGCCATGGTCTCGATCGAGCGTTCGCTCGGCTGGAGCCGGCAGCTGCGGCTGACCCCGCTGTCGCCGGTGGCCTACGTCGCGACCAAGCTGGTGACCGCCATGACCACGGGACTGGTCTCGGTGGTGGTGACCTACTGCGTCGGCGCCTTCACCCACGCCCGGATGGACGCGCACCTGTGGCTGGTCACGGGCCTCATCGGTTGGGTCGGCTCGTTGGTGTTCGCCGCCTTCGGGCTGTTCATGGGCTACCTGCTGCCCAGCGACAACGTCATGCAGATCCTCGGCCCGGTCCTGGCACTGCTGGCGTTCGGCGGTGGCCTGTTCGTGCCGTTGGACCAGATGGGCACCACGTTCCGCCACATCGCCGAGCTCACCCCGATGTACGGCGTCAACCAGCTGGTGCACGCCCCGCTGACCGGCACCTCGTTCGACATCCTGTGGGTCGTCAACGTCGTGGTGTGGCTGGCGATCTTCGTGGCCGGCGCCGCGTGGCGGTTCCGCAAGGACACGGCGCGCGTCTGAGACGCGGACCGGCTGTCTGGCTAGCGTGAGCGGCATGACGACACTGAGCGGGTGGGGAGGAGTCGGCGCGGCGGGGCGACCCCGCCGCGTCGGCGTGCTGTTCTCCGCGATCTGGCTGGTGTTCCTGGCCGAGCCGGTGCGGGCAGGCTGGCAGGAGCGGGACACCTGGCAGGGCTGGGTGGGCATGGCGGCGACGCTCCTCTTCGCCGCGACCTACGTCATGGCGTTCGCGTGGGTGCGCGGCCGCCAGCTGCGGCTGGGCGCCGCACGCCAGCCACAGGCCGCAGCGGTACTTGGCCTGCTGGTGGCCCTTGCAGCGGTGATGTGCCTGACGGTGGGGGAGGCGGGTCTGGCCACGACGGTCTACCTGACCGTGACGGCCGTGATGTTCCTGCCGGGCCGCGTGGCGCTGGGCGCCGTGCTCGCCCTGGCCGCCACGACACTGGTCCTCGGTGCCGTCGTGCCCGGCTGGCAGGCGCAGCCCAGCCTGCTGCTGTCGATCTTCCTCGCGGCGTTCGCCATGTGGGGCGTCAGCCAGCTGATCCGCCGCAACATCGACCTGTCGCTGGCCCGCGAGGAGAACGCCCGACTCGCGGTCCAGGAGGAGCGCAACCGGGTGGCGCGGGACCTGCACGACATCCTCGGTCACTCCCTCACGGTGATCACGGTCAAGGCCGAGCTCGCCGGGCGCCTGATGGAGGTCGACCTCGAGCGCGCCCGCGCCGAGGTGGCCGACCTCGAACGGCTCTCCCGGGACGCGCTCGTCGACGTCCGCCGCGCGGTCGAGGGGTATCGCGAGCTGACCCTCCCGGGGGAGCTCGCCCGGGCGCGGGCGGCCCTGCAGGCCGCCGAGATCGACGCCGACCTGCCGACGTCGACGGACGTGGTCCCCGGAGACCTGCGCGAGCTCTTCGCGTGGGGTGTGCGCGAGGGAGTCACCAACGTCATCCGGCACAGCGCGGCGACCCGCTGCACGATCCGCCTGACCCCCGACAGTGTCGAGGTGCTCGACAACGGACGAGGTCCGTGCGACGCGGAGGTCCTGGAGCGCTCCGGCAACGGGCTGCGTGGGCTGCAGGAGCGGGCGACGGCGCTGGGCGCCATGCTGATGACCAGAACCGTTGAGCCGCAAGGATTCTCGATGCAGATCGTCGCCGGGGCCGTGTCATGACGATCCGCCTGCTGCTCGCCGACGACCAGGCCCTGGTGCGCGGGGCGCTGGCCGCGCTGCTCGACCTCGAGCCCGACCTGTCGGTGGTGGCCGAGGTGGCCAGCGGCGACGAGGTGGTCGACGCGGCACGGGAGCACCGGCCCGACGTGGCCCTGCTCGACGTCGAGATGCCCGGCATGGACGGCATTGCCGCCACGCAGGCGCTGCGTGAGGCCATGCCCGGGGTGCGGGTGCTGATCGTGACGACGTTCGGCCGCCCCGGCTTCCTGCGGCGGGCGCTGCAGGCCGGCGCGTCCGGGTTCGTCGTCAAGGACACCCCGGCACGGCAGCTGGCCGATGCGGTCCGCCGGGTGCACTCCGGGCTCCGGGTGGTCGACCCCGCGCTCGCGGCCGACAGCCTGGTCAGCGGCGAGTCACCGCTGACCGCGCGCGAGGCGGAGGTGGCCAGGGCTGCTCGTGACGGCGGCACGGTGGCCGACCTCGCCCGCGAGCTGTTCCTGTCGGAGGGGACGGTCCGCAACCACCTGTCGTCGGTGATCGGCAAGACGGGGGCGCGCACCCGAGCCGAGGCCGTGCGGATTGCCGAGGACAACGGCTGGCTCTGACGGCCCCATCCCCTGCGGGGCTGCCCGTCTGCCCGTCTCGCCCGTCTGCCCGTCGTGCGCCGAGAGGGACGTTTCTGGGGGTTTCGGCCGGGCCGA
>DASSPC010000377.1:0-15927 GCA_035699865.1 Oryzihumus sp.
GGGCAGGGCGTCCTCCATCAGGCTCCCGGCGACGGGCCGGAGCGGGACGACGAACGGGAACACGCCCAGGTCCACCGCGCGCCGGCAACCGTCGAGGGTCACGTCGGGGTCCTCGCCCATGCCGAGGATGACGTAGGTGGAGACCTGCCCCCGGCCGAAGACGCCGACGGCGCGGGTCCACGCCTCGAAGTAGCGCTCGATCCCGGTGCGGGCCTTGGCCGGGGCGACGCGGGCCAGCACGTCCGTGTCGAAGGACTCGACGTGGATGCCCACGGAGTCGACCCCCATCTCGCCCACCTCGTCGATGACGTCGAGGTCGCGCGGCGGCTCGAACTGGATCTCGACCGGCAGGCCGGCGGCCTGCTTGACCGCCTGGGCGCACCGGGCCACGTAGCGCGCTCCCCGGTCGACCCCGTTGGAGCTGCCCGTCGTCAGCGTGGCGTCGACCGCCCCGTCGAGCTCCCGGGCCGCGACCGCGACCTCCGCGAGCTGCTCCGGGGTCTTCTTGACGATGGTGCGCCCCGCCTCGAGCGACACCTCGATCCCGCAGAAGCGGCACTGGTTCTCGTTGCCCCAGTAGGAGCAGGTCTGCACGACGGTGCTCGCGAACGAGTCCAGGTGGAGCAGCCCGATCTTCCAGTACGGGACGCCCTCGGCGGTGGCCAGGTCGTAGAAGCGCGGGCGGCGCTGGGTGGAGGCGCCGGCCAGCCGCTCCCCGTCCCGGAAGATCGCGTAGCCCTCGTCCTCGGCCCTGAGCACGTAGGGCGACCCGGCGGCGGAGGCGTTGTCCATCGGCACGGTGAGGGGGACCCCGCCGACCCAGAGCATCCCGGAGTCCGTCGGTCCCGCGCCCCCGCGACGGCGCTCGAGGGGGACCTCCACCCTCAGCCCGCGGGCCTGCAGGTCCACCACGAGGGAGGCCAGCCCGGCGGCCGTGGTCGGGGAACCCGGTGCCCCGGAGCCGGCCGGCACCTGTCGGCCATGGCCCGGCGCCTCTCCTGACGTGCCGGCCACAGCTGCGGGGTGGACGCTCATGGCTCTCCCCAGTCGTTCACTGAGCGAAACGAACCGTATCCCTTAGCAAACGTTTCGGCCGGCGCGCCTGTCAAGGTGCCCAGGGATGGTCACCGGCGCGACGAGAGCGCCTCGCGGTGACGCTGAAGGGCCTCGACCCAGGAGGCCCGGTCGCCGTAGGTCTCGCTCACCTCCGGGGGAGCGGTCCCGTCGGCCGCCGGTGCCGGGACCACCTGCAGCCGGTATGCCGTGCCCTGCGCGCCGCCGGCTTCCACCAGGCCGACGAGCGCGGTGCCGGTCGGCACGTGGAGCTCGACCCGGCGGTACTCCCCGGTCATCACGGCGTCGGCGTCCGGCTCCTCGACGAGCCACTCCTGTCCGGCCGCCCGGGCGGCCGCGACACGGTGCTGCGCCCGGCGGGCCCGCTCCCGGGCCCACAGCTCCCGGCACCGCACGGCGCAGGCCGCGTCCACCACGGTCTCGGGTGAGAGCCCGCCCAGCTCGGCCGGGCGCTCGCCGGACGCGGCGGCCAGGGACTCGACCAGCGGCTCGCGCTGTGCCAGCACCGCCCCGATGTCCGGGCAGCTTGTGCGCAGCTCGGTCAGCAACCTGCCCGTCGCCGCGACGGCCCGCTCGTACCCGGCCGGGTCGACCAGCGCCAGGGGGTAGAGACGGGACTCGGCGGCCGTGAACCGGGCCACTGCCTCCGGCGGGAGGTCAGGGGTGCCGGACGCCGGCGGCAGATCCTCTGGTCCGGCCGCGCTGCATACACCATCGGCCATGCCCACATCGTATGATGTACGCACCTGGCCGCGACCGGTCCAGGACCGACACCCCTTGAGGAATCGAGGCGCCGTGACGGGTATCGCGGTGGTCGCCTTGGGCGGTAACGCCATCATCCCCGCGGGTGAGGCAGGCACCTACGAGCAGCAGCGCGAGCACGCCGACGCGATGGCCCGCTCCATCCGCGAGCTGCTCGACGACGGGTGGCGGGTCGTCATCGTGCACGGCAACGGGCCCCAGGTGGGCAACCTCGCGATCCAGCAGGAGCGGGCGCGAGACGCCGTGCCGGAGATGCCGCTGTTCGCCCTGGACGCCATGACGCAGGGCCAGCTGGGGTCCCTCATCGCGATCTCGGTCTACCGGGCCTGCGGCGGCCGCCACCCCGTGGTGGGCATCCTCAGCCACGTGATCGTCGACCTCGCGGACCCCGCGTTCGACCATCCCTCCAAGCCCATCGGCCCCTTCTACTCCCGGGCCGAGGCGGCCGGGCTGGCCGCGACCCGCGGCTGGGTGCTCGTCGAGGACAGCGGCCGCGGGTACCGCCGCGTCGTCCCGTCACCACGGCCCCTCGGTTTCGTCGAGATCCGGGCCTTGCGGTGCCTGCTCGACGCCGGGCACGTCGTGGTGGCCGATGGCGGGGGAGGCATCCCCGTCGCCCGCCGCGGCGATGTCTGGGACGGGGTCGACGCGGTCATCGACAAGGACTACGCCGCCGCCGAGCTCGCCCGCCAGCTCGAGGCCGACGCCCTCGTGCTGGTCACCGGGGTCGAGGCCGTCATGGTCGACTTCGGGACGCCCACCGAGCGCCGGCTGGGTCGCATCGACGTGGCAGAGGCCGAGCACCATCTCTCGGCGGGGCAGTTCCCCGAGGGGAGCATGGGCCCGAAGGTGCGAGCTGCGACGGGGTTCCTGCGGGGCGGGGGACGGCTGGCCGTCATCACCACGGCGTCACTCGCCGCGCCGACGCTGCGGGCCCGCGGGGAGAACCCCAGCGCCGGCACCCGGATCGTGGCCGCGCTCGACCGGGAGGGGGCCCCGGCGTGAGCGTCGAGGTGCGGACGTTCGCGGACACCTATGTGGACTCGGTCGTCCAGCTGGAGGCCATGAGAGCCATGCGCCAGACCGCGGGCGTGGACTGGGCGAGTGCCGCGATGGGGACCCCGGCCAACCTGCAGACCTTCCGGGACGAGCAGGTCGACCCCTCCGCCGTCGCCGGGGCCGACCCGAACGACTTCGTCATCGCGGTGCGTGCCGCGACGCACAGCGCAGCCGAGCAGGCCCTGGATGCGGGGGAGCGCGCCGCCTTCGCGGCGCGACCGGCCCCCGGCGAGCGGACCGCGGAGCCGGAGCCGAGGACGGTGAGGCAGGCGGTGCGGGCCCAACCGACGTCGACCGTGGCGGTCGTGTCCGTTCCCGGGGAGTACGCCCCGCTCGTCACCTGCGAGGCGTTGTCGTCCGGGCTGCACGTGCTGCTGTTCAGCGACAACGTGCCCGTCCACGAGGAGGTCCGGCTCAAGGACCTCGCCCGGGCCAGGGGACTGCTGGTCATGGGGCCGGGCGCCGGCACGGCGATGGTGGGAGGTGTGGGGCTCGGCTTCGCCAATGTCGTCAGGTCCGGCCGCGTCGGGGTGGTGGCGGCCGCGGGCACCGGCGCCCAGGAGGTCATGGCCCTGCTCGACCGGTGGGGTGCCGGTGTCAGCCAGGTGATCGGGGTCGGCGGCCGCGACCTGTCCCGTGAGGTCGCCGGGCGGACCACCCTCCAGGCGCTCGCGGCCCTGCGGGACGACCCGGGCACCGACGTCATCCTCCTCGTCTCCAAGCCACCGGCGCCGGACGTCGCGGAGACCGTCCTGGGCGCCGGTGGTGGCACCCCCGTGGTGGCCGCGCTCATCGGGCTCGACCCGGACTTCGTCGCCCCGGCAGGAGTCCGACTCGCCGACACGCTCGAGGGCGGCGTGGTGGCCACCCTGGACGTCCTCGGCCGTCCGGCACCGGTCACGACCGCAACCGTCGGGCCCTCCGTGGCCGAGGCTCGTCACCGGCTCGCGCCGCAGCGGACCCTGGTCCGCGGCCTGTTCTCCGGCGGGACCCTCTGCTACGAGTCCCTGGTCCTCCTCGGCCGGGTGCTGGGCGAGGTCCGGTCGAACGTGCCGGTCAACCCCAGCTGGGGGCTGCCTGCCCCTCCGGGGGCGCACCAGTGCCTCGACCTCGGCGAGGAGGAGTACACCCGCGGCCGGCCCCACCCGATGATCGACGCCGAGGCCCGGCTGGACGTGCTGGCCGAGCACGCCGCCGACGAGCAGGTGGCGGCGCTCATCGTGGACGTCGTGCTCGGTCGTGGCGCCCACCCCGACCCTGCCGGCGTGCTGGCACCGGCGTGCGAGGCGGCCATGGCGCGCGGGGGTCCCCAGGTCGTGGCCTACGTCCTCGGCACCGACGGGGACCCGCAAGGCCTCACTGCGCAGCGGGAGCAGCTGCAGCGGGCGGGTTGCATCGTCACCGAGACCGCGGCGCGGGCGTCCCTGGTGGCGGCCGCGGTCGCGACCGGAGACCAGGACCTGGCGGGGCGAGCGCTGTGAACCTCGCCGGCCGGCCCCGTGTCGCCCTGGTCAGCTACTCGACCAAGCCGCGCGGCGGCGTGGTGCACACCCTGTCCCTGGCCGAGGCGATGGTCGACCTCGGCCTGCCGGTCCGCGTCGTCTCGCTCGGCGACCAGGAGCAGGGGTTCCATCGACCGGTCCGCGCGCCGTTCACCCTCGTCCCGGCCCCGGAGCCGCGGCCCACGCTGGAGGAGCGGGTGTTCGCCTCGGTGGACGCCCTCGAGGAGGGCCTGCGGACGCTCGCCGACGAGGTCGACATCATCCATGCCCAGGACTGCATCTCCGCCCGGGCGGCGGCGCGCGTGCGCGACTCCGGCGCGGCCGTCCGGGTGCTGCGCACCGTCCACCACGTCGACGACTTCACCACGCCGGCACTGGTGGAGTGCCAGCGACAGGCGATCCTCGAGCCGGACGGCCTGGTCGTCGTCAGCGAGGACTGGCGGGCCCGGCTGCAGGCCGAGTTCGGCAGGTCGGCCTGCGTGATCCACAACGGCGTGGACGCACGCCGCTTCCCGGCGGTCGAGCCCGCAGAGCGGGCCGCGCTGCGGCAGGAGCTGGCGCTGACCGACCGGTTCGTGTTCCTCGCCGTGGGTGGGATCGAGCCGCGCAAGGGCAGCGTGCACCTCCTGCAGGCCCTGGCGATCCTGGCCCGGGAGCTGGAGCCCCGTCCCGCCCTGGTCGTCGTGGGTGGGCACTCGTTCCAGGACTATGCCGCCTACCGCGAGCAGGCCCTGGGCATGCTGCCGGGGCTCGGCCTGGAGCTCGGCCGGGACGTCATCCTCAGCGGCACGGTGAGTGAGGCCGCGCTGAACCTCCACTACCGCAGCGCCGACGCGCTGGCCTTCCCGTCCGTCAAGGAGGGCTGGGGGCTGGCCGTCCTGGAGGCCATGACCGCCGGGCTGCCCGTGGTGGCCAGCGACATCGCCGTGCTGCGCGAGTACCTGACCGACCGCGATACCGCTGTCCTGACCCGGGTCGGCGACCCGCGGTCGCTGGCCGAGGGGATGCGGGCCGTGGCGACCGACTGCGCGCTGCGGGCCCGGCTGGTCGAGGGGGCCCGGTCGCTGGTGACGCAGTTCAGCTGGGAGCGCGCCGCCCGGGCGCACTGGCAGCTGTACCTCGACGACGTCGGCCGGGAGGCGTTCGTGGGTGCGAGGGAGGGCGACAGGCAGCACGGTCCGGGCTAGGTCGCGGGCGCGTCGTGGCGTTCCCCGCCGTGTACCGTGGCCGACCGTCGGGCGTACATCTTAGGTGCACAGGGATTCACCAAAGTGGATCTGACGGTGCCGTTCGGAGGAGCGGGCATGGCCGAGCGCAGACGCGCATCAGAGGTCCGGAAGCGTCCGGCGCGCCCGGCACGGGTCGGCGAGCACGTCGAGGGCATCGTCGGCGCCATCGGGCCCAAGCTCCAGCGGCTCCGGCAGGAGCAGCGCCTGTCCCTCCAGCAGCTGGCGGTCCGGGCCGAGGTGTCCGCGGCCGCGATCCACAAGATCGAACGCAACGACATGGTGCCCACCATCACGACCCTGCTGAAGATCTGCGCCGCGCTCGAGCGTCCGGTCAGCTACTTCACCGAGGTCGACGAAGGGGAGCCCGAGCTGGCGACGCTGACCCGTGCCGACGAGCGTCAGGGCGTCTTCACCCCCCACAGAGGTCTGCACCTCGACGGCCTGTCCGGCGGCTACGCGCACTTCAGGGGAGCGGCGGCGATGGCCACCGTCGAACCGGGGGCGTGCAGTGGGGACAAGCCGATGCTGCACCCGGGGGAGGAGCTCGTCCTGCTGACCGAGGGGGCCCTGGTCTTCACCATCGCGGGCACGAGGTTCGAGCTCGGCCCGGGTGACTCCCTGCACTTCATCGGCGAGCAGCCGCACCAGTGGGCCAACGAGACCTCGGACCCGGCCACCGCCGTCTGGTTCGCCCTGCGCGACTCGTAGGCGCCTCGCCGATGAACCCGGACGGGGTGCTGGACCGTGGTCTTCCACGAGGCCGCCTGACGGGAGGTGCGTGATGGGTTGGACAACCAGGGACCGCGTGGTGACGGTCGGTGCCGTCGCCGCGCTTCTCACCCTCGCAGCCTGCGGGGGGACGAGCGGTGGTGGGGGTTATGGGGCAGCGCCGACGAAGAGTGCCACGACGACGGCGGCGGCGAAGGGGCAGCCGGTGAGCGTCGTCGAGAAGGAGTTCTCGATCTCGCTGGCTCCGGCGCCCGTGCATGCCGGCACCTACACGTTCACCGTCCGCAACGCGGGCACGTTCCCCCACAACCTGAACATCCAGGGGCCGGGTGTCGCCCAGCAGTCCTCCGCGACCGTGTCCCCGGGGCAGTCGGCGGCCCTCACCGTGACCTTGCAGAAGGGGTCGTACGAGCTGTGGTGCTCGGTCGACAGCCACAAGGAGCGCGGCATGGACGTGACGCTGAAGGTCGGCTGAGCGGCATGTCCGGGTTGCTGCTGAGGCTCGTGACCGCCGCCGGCCTGGCCGTGGACGCGGTCGTGCACTGGAACCTCGCGGCCCAGTTCGACCCCGTGGTCGGCAGCGGGCCGGTGCAGGTCAGCCAGGGACAGCTGTTCCGGCTGGAGGCGCTGCTGGCGCTGGTGGCGGCGGTGCTGGTGCTCCTGGTGCGCCGCCGGTGGGCGGCCCTCGTCGCCTTCGTGGTGGCCGTCGCGGGGGTGGCGGCGGTCCTGGTCTACCGGTATGTCGACGTCGGGCCCGTCGGCCCCCTGCCCGACATGTTCGACCCGACCTGGTACCCGCAGAAGACGCTCAGCCTCGTCGCGGAGGTGGTCGCGTCCGCCGCCGCGGGGACGCTGCTGCTCAGGGTCAGGCCCCGGCGGCTGACGACGCCCGGTGGTGCGTCTCGTACATCCGCACCGCCACCACGAGGCCGGACAGGGCGGTGAGGACAGCGACCACCCAGACGGCGGCGCGCACGCCCCACGCGTCCGCGACGACGCCGGCGAGCAGCGCCCCGACGGCGAAGCCACCGTCACGCCAGAGCCGGTAGATCCCGACCGAGCGGGCGCGCCAGGCCGGGTGGGCGACGTCACCGATGGAGGCCAGGAGGGTCGGGTAGACCATCGCGGTGCCGGCGCCGAGCAGCACCGCGGCGACCGCCCACGGCGTGAACGCGTCGCTGGTGGCGACGAGGGCCAGGGCGAGGGCCTGCAGCCACATGCCCCCGGCGATGAGCCACTTGCGCCCCCAACGGTCGGACAGGGCCCCGGTGAACAGCTGCCCGAAGCCCCACACGGCGGGGTAGAGCGCAGCCAGGACGCCGATGCGGGCGACGGACATGCCGGTGGTCGCGAACAGGACCGGGAACAGCCCCCACGCCAGGCCGTCGTTGAGGTTGTTGACCAGCCCGGCCTGGCTGGCCGAGGACAGCGCCGGCTCGCGGAAGCTGGTCTGGGTGAACACCTGGGCGTCGGTGAGCTCGTCGTGCAGGTGGTCGTGCCGCCCGTCGGCCCGGGCCACGTGGGTGGTCGCCTCGAGGCGGGCGTGACCTCGGGTCTCGCGCACGAACACGGTGGACAGCCCCAGGCCGAGGGCCGCGAAGGCGATGCCGAGCAGGAACGGCGCGGGGCGCAACCCGAACGCCTGGGCCAGGTAGCCGGTGACCAGGGCGGTGACGGCCACCGCGCCGTAGCCGGCGGCCTCGTTCAGGCCCATCGCGAAGCCGCGCCGGGCCGGGCCGACGAGGTCGATCTTCATGATCACCGTCGTCGACCAGGTCAGGCCCTGGCTGACCCCGAGCAGCACGTTGGCGGCGACGATCCAGCCCCAGCTCGGTGCCCAGATCAGCAGCAGCGGCACCGGGACGGCGACGAGCCACCCGGCCACGAGCACCGGCTTGCGTCCGTAGCGGTCCGACCAGGTCCCCGCGACGTAGTTCGTCGCGGCCTTGGACACGCCGAACGCGAGGATGTAGGTGAGGGCGGCGGTGTATGCCGTGAGGTGGAACGTGCGCGTGGCCAGCAGCGGCAGCACGGTGCGCTCCTGCCCGAGCATCCCGCCGACCAGGGCGTTCACCGCGACGAGGAGGCTGAACTGCGCCGCGTTGGCACGCAGCCCGAGCGCGACCGGGCGCGTCACCGTCGGGTGCCCCGTGGGCTCAGGCAAGGGACAGGAACAGCTTCTCCAGCGACTCGGTGTCCATGGAGTCGGCGCTGTCGGGGTCGGCCAGGCACTGCTTGAGCCCGCTGGAGATGATGGCGAAGCCGGCCCGGTCGAGGGCCCGGTTGACCGCGGCGAGCTGGGTCACGACGTCCTTGCAGTCGCGGCCCTCCTCGATCATCCGCAGCACGCCACCGAGCTGGCCCTGGGCGCGGCGCAGGCGGTTGAGGACGGGGGCCATCTCGTCCGGGTTGAGCTCGACCATGGGTGCTCCTCGGGTCCGTCGTGTCGTGGGGTCAGGTGCGGGCGGGTGATGCGGTCAGGGCACCCAGGGCGGCCGTGAGCCGGGCTGTGGCCTCCTGAGCCACCGCGGCCAGCGCCTCGTTGCCGGTCAGGGTCACCATGGCCTCGGGGTCCAGTGCCTCGACCAGCGTCGTGGCGGGGCCGACCGAGCGCACGACGACGTTGCAGGGCAGCAGCAGCCCGATCGACGGCTCGACCTGGAGGGCGGCGTGGGCCAGGGGCGGCCGGCAGGCCCCGAGGATGACCTGGGGCTCCACGTCGACGTCGAGCTTGGCCTTCATCGGGGCCCGGAGGTCGATCTCGGTCAGGACGCCGAACCCCTGGTCCGCCAGCGCGTCACGGGTGGCCTCGAGCGCCGTCTCGAAGGGCTGGTTGAGGGTGGTGCTGATCGCGTAGGACGTCATGAGGTCAGGATACCCATGGGGGTATCAACCGAGAGGCCGGAGAGCCCATTCCCGGCCGGTCCGCTGTATACCCGGTGGGGTATGTCACAGCCGACCGGTGCGGGTTGGGGAATGGCGCGGCCGGGGGCTAGCGTTGCCGACGGTCAGATACCCCCTGGGGTATGCCCTAGTCTGTGAGTGAGGAGCCAGTAACCATGCGTGAAGTGACCCCCGAGGAGTTCGCCGCCGCCCACGCGGACGGCTCCTTCGTGGTGGACGTGCGTGAGCCGGGAGAGTACGTCGGCGGCCACGTGCCCGGTGCCGTCCTGGTGCCGATGGGCCAGCTCGCGGCCCGCCTCGGCGAGCTGCCGCGCGGCGTGCCGCTCTACGTGATCTGCGCCAGCGGGAACCGCAGCAAGTCCATGACCAGCCTGCTCGAGCGCGCCGGGTTCGACGCCTACTCCGTCGCCGGTGGCACCGCCGCCTGGGCGCGTGCCGGCCGCCCGGTCGTCCACGGCGCCCGCCCGCACGCCGCCTGACCCCTCCCCGACCCCCCGAAAGGACGTCCACCCGATGGTGACCATCATCCCGATCGACACCCCGACCCTGGGGGACCGCAGCTACGTCGCCCACGACGGCGAGGTCGCCCTCGTCGTCGACCCCCAGCGCGACATCGACCGCGTCCTCGACGTGGTGCACGAGGCGGGCGTGCGGATCACCCACGTGTTCGAGACGCACCTCCACAACGACTACGTCACCGGCGGGCTTGCCCTGGCGAAGGTGACCGGCGCGGCATACCACGTGAACGCCGACGACCAGGTCTCCTACGACCGCGTCCCGGTCCGCGACGGCGACGTGGTCGAGGTGAGCCCGGCGCTGCGGGTCCGCGTCATCGCCACCCCCGGGCACACCTACACCCACCTGTCCTATGCCCTGGAGGCCGACGGCGAGCAGGTCGGGGTCTTCTCCGGCGGGTCGCTGCTGTTCGGCTCCACCGGCCGCCCGGACCTGCTCGGCCCGGAGCACACCCATGCGCTGGTGCACCACCAGTACCACTCGGCGAACCGGCTGGCCGCCGAGCTGCCCGAGCAGGCACAGGTGCTGCCCACGCACGGCTTCGGCAGCTTCTGCTCGGCCACCCAGTCCGAGGCGACGTCCTCGACGATCGGCCAGGAGAAGCGCACCAACCCGGCGCTGACCCAGGCCGAGCAGGACTGGGTCGATGAGCTGCTCGCCGCGCTCGACGCCTGGCCCGCCTACTACGCCCACATGGGCCCGGCCAACGCCGCCGGACCGGACGCGGCCGACCTGAGCGCCCCCTCGACCGCCGACAAGGCCGAGCTGCGCCGCCGGCTCGAGGCGGGGGAGTGGCTCGTCGACCTGCGCAGCCGGACCGCCTTCGCCGCCAGGCACGTCCGCGGCACGTTCAACTTCGGCGTCGACGGGCAGCTCGCCACGTACCTCGGCTGGCTGATCCCGTGGGGCACCCCCGTGACGCTGCTCGGGGAGACCCCCGAGCAGGTGGCCGAGGCCCAGCGGGAGCTGGTCCGCATCGGCATCGACCGTCCCGAGGCGTCCGCCACCGGCTCCCCGGAGCAGTGGACCGACGAGCCGCTCGGCAGCTTCCGGACCGCGACGTTCGCCGACCTCGCCCAGGTGCGCCACCACCGCGCTGTCGCCGTCGTGGACGTGCGGCGCACCCCGGAGTGGGACGAGGCCCACATCGACGGGGCGGTGAGCCTCCCGCTGCACGAGCTCCTCGACCGGCTGGACGAGGTCCCCGACGGTGAGCTCTGGGTGCACTGCGCCGGCGGCTACCGCGCCTCCATCGCCACGTCGATCCTGGCCCGCGCCGGCCACCACGTCGTGGCGGTCGACGACTCCTTCGACGAGCAGGCCGCGTCCGCCGGCCTGCCCATCGTGACCGCCGAGCAGCGCGTCGCCCTCGGCTGACGTGCTTGCCCTGGCCATCCCGATCGGCCTGCTGATCGGCCTCAGTCTCGGCGCCCTCGGTGGCGGCGGTTCGATCCTGACCGTCCCGGCCCTGGTCTACCTGCTGGGCCAGGACACCAGGAGCGCCACCACCGGCTCGCTGCTCATCGTCGGCGTCACCGCCCTGGCCGGGCTGGCTGCGCATGCCCGCGAAGGACGCGTCCGCGTCGTGCAGGGGCTGGTCTTCGGCGTGCTCGGGGTCGCGGGCTCCTGGGTCGGCTCGCGCCTGTCCGCCAGCGTCCCGCCGAACGTGCTGCTGGCAGCCTTCTCGGCGCTGATGCTCGTCGTGGCGGCGGTGATGTACGCGCGCAGCCGCGGCGCCCGCCATACGCCCGCCACCGCTCCCGCCGCCACGGACGTCACCCGGCAACCCGTCGTCACCCTGGCCCCGTGGACCTGTGACTGCCCGCGCGCAGCCCGGGTCCTGGTCACCGCCACCGCGGTCGGCCTGCTCACCGGGTTCTTCGGTGTCGGCGGCGGGTTCGCCGTCGTGCCCGCCCTGGTGCTGGCCCTCGGCTTCGCCATGCCGGTAGCGGTGGGCACTTCCCTGCTGGTCATCGCGATCAACAGCGCCTCGGCGCTCGTGGCCCGCGCCGGCCAGGGGATGCACCTGGACTGGGTCCTGCTGGGCACGTTCACGCTGGCCGCCATCGTCGGCAGCGTCCTCGGCGGCCGCGTCGCCTCACGGGTCCCCGCAAGGACGCTGTCGCGGGCGTTCACCGTCCTGCTCGTCCTCGTGGCCCTCTACACGGCGGCCCGAAGCGTGCCCCAGCTCCTTTGACCATGACCGGGCTCCCGCCCGGGAACGCCCAGCCCGCACCACCGCAACGACAGGAACAGCAACGACACATGACCCTCACCCCCACCCGCACCAAGCCCACCCGCGTCACTCCGGAGGAGCTGCGCGACTGGATGGCCACGAAGGACGCTCCGCGCGTGCTCGACGTCCGGTCCCCGGCCGAGTTCTCCTCCAGCCACGTCGCCGGCTCCTGGAACGTCCCCCTGGACCTGCTGCGTGAGCACCGCCACGAGCTGCGTGACCACCTCGACCAGGACGTCGTCCTGATCTGCCGCTCGGGCGCCCGCGCCGGCCAGGCCGAGACCCTGCTGGCCGAGGTCGGACTGCCGAACCTGCACGTCCTGGACGGCGGGGTCCTCGCCTGGGAGCAGGCCGGAGCACCGCTGATCCGCGGCCGCGCGCGCTGGGACCTCGAGCGCCAGGTGCGCCTCGTCGCCGGCTCGCTCGTCCTCGGCGGCGTGCTCGCCAGCATCGTCTGGCCGCCGGCCCGGTGGCTGTCCGGGGCCGTCGGCGGAGGACTGGCCTTCGCGGCCCTCACCAACAGCTGCGCCATGGGCATGCTCCTGTCCCGGCTCCCGTACAACCGGGACAGCACCACCGACCTGGACAGCGTCCTGACCGCTCTGCGCGACCGCCCGGTCGCCTGAGCCCCAGACCGGCGCCACGGACCCGACCGGCACCTACCCCTGCGGGAGCTGGTCAGGGTCCGTGGCGCCTCTACGTCGAGGGGACGACGTCGAGCTCTTGGTGCATGCCGTTGGCGTAGTGGTTGGCCAGGTTGCAGACGAGCTCGTAGCGACCAGGTGGCAGGGTCACGGTCGTCCAGCCTGTGGTCCCGGCCCGGATGCCCTCACCCGTCCCGGACCCGCAGCTGGCAGAGGCCTCACCCAGGCTGCCGGCCTCGTCGACCTTGCCGTCCGGGCCCGGGATGCGTTGCCCCTCAATGGTTCCGGCGGGGAGGGGCAGCACCACGACCTCGTGGGTGCGCCACCCCATGTTCGTGACCACAAGGCTCACCCGGCCTGCCGTGACCGTGCCAGGGTTGGCCCGCAGCATCATGTGCGCCCCGAGCGGTGCTGTGCCGGTGGCCATCCGCGACATGCCCATGTCCCCGAGCACCACGCGGACGATGCTGCCCGGCAGTGAGGTCGGGGCTGAACAGCTCAGCCGGGAGAAGCGGTACCCCCCGGAGGTGTCGCCCATCATGCCGGGACCGTGCATCGTCCGTGGTCCCGCCGAGCCGGCTGCGGTGCACCCCGACAGGGTCAGCAGGAGGACCGCCCCCGCAGCAGCCGGTCCTCGCCCTGCCACGCGCCGCTTCGTCATGGTCCCAGTCCACGGGACGACCGTCGGACCGAGAAGGGGCGTGCGTCCCGGGCTCGCATGACGATGGGCCCGGCGTCTCGCGGGGCCGCGCGCCGTCAGCCGGCCTCGGTGATGGCGACACCCATCAGCAGGGCGCCCAGCGCGCCGAGCAGCCCGACCGCGCCCCAGGCGCCCCGCGCCGCAGGGGTCTTCGCCGCCGTGTGCAGTGCTGCACCCAGGCCGGACAGGGCAACCAGGACGAGCTTCACGACCAGCGCCCCGGGGTGCTTGCCCTGGGTGTGCTCGACGGCCAGGTTCCACATGCCGGTGAGCAGCAGGACGGCGAACGCCGGCCAGGCGACGCGGGCGAAGGCGTTGGCGGCGACCGAGGTGGTGGCCGGCGCTGCACGGCGCAGCGGACCGACGAGCGCCGCCAGCACGATCTGTCCGCCGACCCACACCGTGGCGGCGAGCACGTGCAGCGTGAGGCGGAGGACATCAAGGTCAAAGGGCACCATCCCGCCATCCAACACGACCGGGGAGGGCGCCATGGCCCTGCGGTCGGTGTCCTTGGTCCCTGTCCGGCCCGCCACGGCCCGGCGTCCACTGAAGGGGACCGGACCAACTGGAGGTGTCCCATGGTGAGCGCCGTCGCGGCAGATACTGCCGGAACCTACGTCCACTGGGGGTGGGTCCAGATCTCCGTGGCCAACCTCGTGGTCATCGGACTGATGCTCGTCGTCTTTGCCGCCGCAGTCTTCCTGCCGCTCGGGCGCCACCCCGAGCGCTACGAGACCGAGGACCAGCCGTGACCACGGCCGACGGCAGGCTCGCCCGTGTTGGGGGTGAGGCCGGCCGGCCCAGCTGGACCGCCCGGCTGCGCGGGCGGATCTCTCGGACGGTGCCGCCCGGCCAGGCGCTGCCGGACCGTCAGCCGGCCTACGTGGCCTCCGCCATCTACGTCTTCGGCGTGCTGACCCTGGCGGCGTTCGTCGTCGTGCTCGTCACGGGCGGCCTGCTCGCCATCGGCGGCTCGGTCTGGTGGCACACCTCGGGACTGGGTCACTACGTGAACTCGCTGCACCTGTGGAGCGTCGAGCTGTTCTTCGTCTTCATGGTGATCCACCTGTGGGGCAAGTTCTTCATGGCTGCCTGGCGAGGCAACCGGGCCCTGACCTGGATGACCGGGGTCGTGTGCTTCCTCGGCTCGATCGGCACCGCGTTCACCGGCTACCTCGTCCAGAGCAACTTCGACTCGCAGTGGATCAGCACGCAGGCCAAGGACGGCCTGAACTCCGTTGGAGTCGGTGCCTACTTCAACGTCCTGAACCCGGGACAGATGCTGCTCTGGCACGTGGTGCTGCTGCCGGTCGTCGTCGGCGTCATCACCGTGCTCCACCTGGTCCTGGTCCGGCGTCACGGCGTCGTCGCCCCGATCGGTGAGGAGGACTGAGGTCATGACCGCCATCGCGATGAAGCCGACCCGGCCGTACGACCTGGTCAAGGAGTTCGTCATCGCCCTTGCGGTGGTGGCGCTGCTGACCGTGGGCCTGGCTGCCGTCTTCTCCTCACCCGACGAGAAGGCGATCACGTTGCAGGACTGGGCCAAGCGCACGCCCAACGACGTCGTCGCCACCGCCACGGCCGAGCTCGCCGGCACCTCCGGGAGCGCGACCTACGGTCCGCCGTACAACTCCAACGCCGTCGGCCAGACCCTTGGCCCGCTCAAGCTGCAGCAGTGGGCCGGGGTGACCACCCCGGTGAACTCGGCCAACGACCTGGTCATCACGCCGCTGTCCCAGCTGCAGGGCAGCCCGCTGCTGAGCCTGGCCCTGGCCACGTGGCGGAACGCGCCCGCGGACCAGCAGACGAAGTGGGCCACGGCCTACTCCGATGCGCTGGGCAAGGCTCCCGACGGCAACCCCGCAGCGGTCGCGCCTGGCAGCTACGGCCCGGTGCCCGTCCTGACCACGGCCTACCTGCAGCAGGCCCAGGCCGGTGGGCTCGACGGCCTCCTGGCCGTACCCGGGTTCTACGGCGGCAACTCGACGAAGTCCTTGCTGCTGCTCGCCGACGGGACGTACCTGGAGGACCAGGCCCGTGCCCGCAACCTTGGCGGTGACCAGTGGGGGATGATGAACGAGACGGGCAACTACCCCGGCCAGCCGTGGCTGTGGCTCTACACCTTCTGGTACCAGGTGCCGCCGTTCTCCACCTCCGACAACGCCGACGCCCAGGTCTGGGCGCTGATGGCGATCCTGTCGCTGGGGTTGCTGCTCCTGCCGTTCATCCCCGGCCTGCGCTCGCTGCCCAAGTACCTCGGGGTCTACCGGCTCATCTGGCGCCGGCACTACCGGGCGCACCCGCTGCGCTGACCTCGGCCGGTCCCCGCCCCGCACCTGCAGATCCGGCGGAAACGCCGCTGCGGGGGCGGGGCCCGCGGTACCTTCGGTGACGCAGCCGGCCCGAAGGGGAGCGCCGGTGCGCCTCACCCAAGGACCGACCGATGGCTCGCGCCCGCACCCGCGCCCTTGCCTGCGTCTCCGCTGCTGCCGCTGCGGTCACCGTGCTGTCACTCGTGACCGCGCTGCCGGCACAGGCGGCGACCTTCACCAGCACCGGCCTGCGCTGC
>DASSPC010000378.1:0-4155 GCA_035699865.1 Oryzihumus sp.
CGCCCGCAGGTGGAGGAGGTCGCGGATCCGCTGCGGCAGCAGCCCGGCCGACCGCGCCACACCGGCAGCGCGCGCACCAGCGGGCGAGGTCAGCACCGAGAGCCACGGCGCCGGCGGGCGACCGGCCAGCAGCACGGCGGCGCCCAGGGCGATCGCGATGAGCGCGTTCACCGCGGCGCCCCGGGACCGTCGCAGGCGTCGGACAGCCCGCACGTCGCGGCCAGCCGTGGCCAGCCCTCCGCGCGTCGCGGCTCCCCGTCCGCAGCACGCTCGAGGGCGGGGACCACCACGGGAGGACGGCCGTCGGGGCGCTGCAGCACGCCGATCGTCTCCAGGCGCCGCTGTCCACCCAGCCGGCTGACGTGCAGCACGACCTGGATCGCGCTGAGCAGCTGGGCGTGCACCGCGGCCGGGCTCATGCCCGCCAGGGCGCCGAGCGCCTCGAACCGGGCGACGACGTCGGTGCACGCGTTGGCGTGCAGGGTGCCGCAGCCGCCCTCGTGACCGGTGTTGAGCGCCGTGAGCAGCTCACGCACCTCCCCACCACGCACCTCCCCGACCACGACCCGGTCGGGACGCATCCGCAGGGACTGCCGGACCAGCGAAATGAGCGTGACCTCACCGCGGCCCTCGACGTTGGCGGCGCGGGCCTGGAGGCGCACGACGTGGGGGTGGTCGACGGCCAGCTCGCGGACGTCCTCGACGACCACGAGCCGCTCGCCCCCGTCGACCTCGCCGAGCAGGGCCCCCAGGAGCGTGGTCTTGCCGCTGCCGGTGCCTCCGGTGACGACGAATGCGCAGCGCCGGCGGACCAGGGCCCGGAGGACCGGCAGCCAGCCCGGCCCGAACGCCCCCAGGTCGCCGAGCCCGGTCAGGCTCGGGGTGACCCGCCGCGGCACCCGCAGGCTGATGTGGGTGCCGTCCGCAGCCAGCGGGGGCAGCACCGCGTGCAGCCGCACGCCTCCGGGCAGGAGCCCGTCGACCCACGGACAGGTCTCGTCCAGCCGGCGTCCGGCCAACCCGGCGAGGCGGACGGCGAGCCGGCGCACCTGCGCCTCCGACCCGAGGTCGACACCCGCCCTGACCAGGAGCCCGTCGCGTTCGACCCACACCCCGGAGGCGGCGTTGACCAGGACGTCGGTCACCCTGGGGTCGGCCAGCAGCGGCTCCAGCGGACCCGCGCCGAGCACCTGCGCGGCGAGGTCGTCCCGGGCGCGTTCGAGCCCGCGCTCCCCGAGCGTCACCCGTGCCGGTCCGAGCACGTCGGCCACGGCGCCCGGCGACGGCGGACGGCCCCGGCGGATCTGCTCCCAGACGGGGTCGGTGACGGTCATGAGGCCCGCCGCTCGGCCGGCAGCAGCAGCGCCGCCAGCACCGTCTCGGCGGCCCGGGCCAACGGGCCGCGCGAACGGGACCCCGGGGGAATGGCGTGCAGCAGGTCCGCGTCGAGGCGTGGGTCGTGCCGCACCGTGGCCACCAGAGGCAGGTCGACGGCGACCGCGAGCGACTCGGCGACGGCGTCGTCGCGCCCGGCGGAGCGCACGCACAGCCAGAGCTGGTCATGCGCGTGGCTCAGGAAGCCCGCGGTGGCGCTGGTCGCGGCCAGCGCCTGCACCCCGTCGCCGGACACGAGCACGAGCGCGTCGGCCTCCGCGGCCAGGGACTGCCCGAACGGTGCATCGGCACGCGACAGGTCGAGCACGACGACGTCGACGGACGACCTCAGCGCGCGCAGCACCTCCTCGCGCGCCTCGTCCGCCGGCGCGCCCGGTCTGGTGCGGTCGAAGGACAGGACCACCACTCCGTCGGTGGC
The DNA here is from genome assembly GCA_035699865.1 of Oryzihumus sp. GTDB lineage: Bacteria > Actinomycetota > Actinomycetes > Actinomycetales > Dermatophilaceae > Oryzihumus. The sequence goes on from DASSPC010000378.1 coordinate 1,814, forward strand.
CGGCAGCCGGCGCAGCAGCTCGGGGCCGTCGACCCGGCCGAGCGCCGCGGCAAGGTCGGGCCAGCGCAGACCCGGCTCCTGCTCGAGGCCGAAGGTGACGTCAAGGCCGCCACCGAGCACGTCGCCGTCGACGCAGGCGACGGTGCGGCCCGTGGCCGCGGCCCGGGTGGCGAGGGCGGCGGCCAGGACGGTGGCACCGACCCCGCCGGAACCGCCGACGACGCCGATCACGTGAGCTGCTGTCATGCCGCCCAGCCTCGGGCGGGGCGATCCGGGAGGACAGGTGGTGCCGCGGGCCTGTGGACAGTGGGACGAAACGCGAGGGGGCTTGTGGACGAAGGCCGCTCACGGCATACCCGCATCCGCACCGGACACGGCTCAGCCCGCGTTCCTGGGCCGGATCGGCACCACAACGCGGGCTGACAGGTGTTCGGTGGGGCAACAACCCGAACGAAACTGGCTGGAGAAAGGGGACGGCCCCCGTCGGGGGGACAACGGGGGCCGTCAACGCGCCAAGCTCCGGGGGGGAGGAGCTGGTGCGTTGGCGCGCTCGACCCCGAGGGGGAGCGCGCACGTTCCATAGTGGTGCACTCAGGGCCCGAGCGCAAACCCTTGCCCCAAAAGTCACAGGAAAAGGTGATGGCACCTCGCGAACGAGGTGCCATCGACCGCGAACGCCACGGGTTACCAGGCGTGCACACGTTTGTCGCAGTGGGACAAGCCCGCCACGATCGGTCCATCAGTGGACTGCCCGCGCGTGGGTGCCCGCGCCTTTCGCGGTGGTCGTCGGGCTCCCGCCCGTCGGCTCACACCCTGTCTACTCGCCCCCGCTGCCAAACGAAAGACTTGACTTTGCAGGTGCTTCCCCGGCGGGCGTGGCGTCAGCCCAGCCTGCCGGCCAGCACCGCGTCGGCGATCCGCTGCCCCTCACGCGCCCCGGTGACGACCGCCTGGGCGCAGTGGGTCAGCCACAGCGCGACCCCCTCGCGGCTGCCGGTGCCGTATGCCGTGAGCGCACCCAGGTAGGCCGCCCCACCCTGCGCGCCGTGCCCGGCCTCGGGCACCGCGACACCCGTCGGGTCCAGACCGCTGGCCTGGACCACGGCCCGGTCCATGGCCCGCGCGACGGCGCCGTTGCCCCGCACGAAAGGGCGCACCACGGCGATCTCGGCGTGCACGAGCGCCGCGACGATGACGGCTGGGGCCGACTCGAGGGTCGTGAGCAGCTCGACCAGCCCCGCCAGCCGTGCCGAGACCACCTCGGAGTCCGGTGCGGGCCCGAGGTCGACCAGCTCGGCGCAGCCCTCCCCCGGCTGGCGGGGGCGGCCCAGCTGCTCGGGCGCGACCAGGCCGGCGGCGGCTGCGACGTGCAGCCGGGCCAGTGCCTGCAGCGGCGCGGACCCCACGAGCCCGCGCACGTGCTCGGTCTCGGCGGTGGCCTGGACCACCCCGCGCAGCACCTGCTCCAGCGGGTCGGGCTCGGTCGGCCAGGCCAGCGCGCCGCGCATCAGGTCACGCACCACGGCGACGTCGACCTCGGCGCCCTCCAGGGCGGCGCTGGCCCGGGCCCCGCGGACGCGCGACTCGGCCGCCGCCTCGGGGATCCGCCGGCGCAGCGCCTGGTGCCAGCGCAGCTCGGTGCACGCCTCGCGGGCGGCGGTGGTGGCCTCGTCCACCCCGGGCAGGGCGGCGAGCGCGGTGAGGGAGTCGGTGGGTCCGGGCACGCCAGCAGCCTAGAGAGCAGCGGGAACGGGTGACCGGGGGGACCAGGCAAGCGGGGCGGGACACCGGCTTTGCGCACCTCCGGGTCGTCGCGTCGACCGCAACAGCCCCCGGTCAGCGGCCACAGCCTGCGCACAGGCGACGTTCAAGACTTGGTCAGGAAGCGATGGGTGGGCACCCAGGCGCGTCTCCGGCGACCTAGGGTCCGAAACGGGCCTTGCGGACATACCGGATGCGGGCCCGACCCAGCCCACGATGACCGGAGTGCCCATGTCACCTCGTTTGTCCCGTCGCCCCGCGACGCTGGCCGCCACCGCGGCGCTCGCGCTCACGACGTCCCTGCTCGGAGCAGGCCTGGCGCAGGCCTCGCCCACCGCCGACCAGCCCACCTCGACGCCCGTGCCGATCGCCACCCCGGACGGCATGCTCATGAGCTACCTGCTCAACGCCAAGGAGGCCAACCCCGGCCAGACCCTGCTCGTCGAGCGGGCCGTGCAGGCCGCCGGCGGCACCGTCGTGCAGTCCTGGCCGCAGATCGGCGTCGTCGTCGCCCACTCCACCCGCTCGGCGTTCCGCGCCGACGTCGTGCGCCTGGCCGAGGGCCACGCCGTGGAGTCGGT